>NZ_CVTO01000143.1:3024-81047 GCF_900004715.1 Pseudomonas sp. 24 E 13 | reverse complement strand
AAAGTGAGCCGCCGTCAGGGCGGAACCCTAAGTGGCCGTTACCGCAGAAACGGATATGTACTCGATCTGACCCAACATCCTGGTCGGCCCAGAGGCCGCCATCGGGGGCAAGCCCCCTCCCACAGTTGGTCTTCTCCGTTCACTGGATCAGTGTTCGACCGGCACCGACAGCATTGGATTACCCAGTGGATGGGTACGCGCGGCAAAGAATTTCAGTTCCATGCCAGTACCTTCGAACAACTGCGAATACCGCTGCTTCTGCTGGCGAATGAACCCATCGCTGCGCCCCGACACCGAAATGGCCAGGGTGGTGATGTTGGCCTGGCGGATCGCATCCACCAGGTGTTTATCCTGCGGCCCCAGGTCATGGCCGAAGATGCACAGCGTGCCCTGGTGAGTGAGCAACTGTTCATAGCAGAACGACAGATAATCCGAACTGCGGATGGTCTTGAGCTTTTCCTCCACCTTGCCCTCACTGACGAACAGCGGCACATCGTCCAGCGTCTTGATCGTGTTGTTGATCGCGAAACTGCTGAGCAACGTGCTGTCGGTGGACGGCAGTTTGCGCGCGGTACCGTCGAGGTTGCGCACCAGGTGCAGGCCGCCGTGCAGGTACAGAATGCGCGTGGCGTCGGTGCGGGTGTCGCGCAGGTCGAAGCTTGAATCGGCGCTGCGAAACAGGTCGTCGATACCCGGCGTGTGCAGGATTGCCCAGTAATTGAGCAGGTCGTAATTGCTGGTAAACACCGTGGTGTAGCGGGCCAGTTCCGCGTTGATGGTCGCCAGGGTCGAAGGCTGCACCAGGCGCCAGGGAATATGCACGGTGTGGATCGTATTGATCAGTGCTTCCTTGATCGCGTAGTAGCGATTGCGTGGCGCCGCCGAGCTGACCGCCAGGGCCTTGTTGACGCGGCTGGTGGTTTTCAGCGCGCCCAGGGCTTGCTCGAAACTGCGGGTCTGCAGCGCATCGAATACGCTGAGTTCGGATTGGCCCAGGGGCTTTTCTTCCACTGTGCGAGCGTTTTCAAACAGCGAGTCGTAGGCAAAGTCTTCCCAAATCGTGCGGCTTGCGCCGTTGCCGATCAGAATCCCATTGAAGTCGATGGCGTCGCGCAGTGCGCTCCAGTCGTCAAGGTGGGCGTCAATATCCTGGAAATCCTTCATTGCGGCGGGTCTACTCGAAATCGGCTGGACGGTGACTTTATCACGAGCCGGCATTGATCCTGGTCAAGATACGGCAAGCGGTACCGGTGGATTCTGTGGGTATAAAACCCCTGAGGATCGACCATGAGCAGCACGTTTTTTATCCCCGCCGTCAATATCATGGGCATCGACTGCCTCGACGAAGCCATGATCGCCATCCGCAATTACGGTTTTCGCAAAGCGTTGATCGTCACGGACCAGGGCCTGTGCAAAGCCGGTGTGGCCAGCATGATTGCCGAGAAACTGGCGTTGCAGGACATCGACTCGGTGGTCTACGACGGCGCCAAGCCCAACCCCAATGTGGAAAACGTCGAGAAGGGCCTGGCGTTGCTGCAACAGAGTGCCTGCGATTTTGTCGTGTCCCTGGGCGGCGGCTCGCCCCATGACTGCGCCAAGGGCATCGCGTTGTGCGCCACCAACGGCGGGCGTATCGGCGACTATGAGGGCGTCGACCAATCGAGCCGGCCGCAACTGCCGCTGGTGGCGATCAACACCACCGCCGGCACGGCCAGTGAGATGACCCGTTTCTGCATCATCACCGACGAAACCCGCCACGTGAAAATGGCCATCGTCGACCGCAATGTCACGCCGTTGCTTTCGGTCAACGACCCGGCCTTGATGGTCGCCATGCCCAAGGGCCTCACCGCCGCCACCGGCATGGATGCCTTGACCCACGCCATTGAGGCCTACGTATCCACCGCCGCCACGCCGATCACCGACGCGTGCGCAATCAAGGCCATCGAATTGATCAGTGCCAACCTGCGCCTGGCGGTACGTGACGGCAGCGACTTGGCCGCGCGGGAGAACATGGCGTATGCGCAGTTCCTCGCGGGCATGGCGTTCAACAATGCATCGCTGGGGTTCGTGCACGCCATGGCGCACCAGCTCGGCGGCCTGTACGACCTTCCTCACGGCGTGTGCAATGCGGTGCTGCTGCCCCACGTGCAGAGTTTCAATGCCAGTGTCAGTGCCAAGCGCTTGAGTGACGTGGCCCGCGCGTTGGGTGCCGATATCAAGGGGATTACGCCGGAAGAGGGCGCGCAGGCTGCTATCGTCGCGATTCGCGCCTTGTCCCAGGATGTGGAAATTCCCGCCGGCCTGCGTGAGCTCGGCGCCAGGTTGCAGGATATTCCGCTGCTGGCGAGCAATGCGCTCAAGGATGCGTGTGGCCTGACCAACCCACGGCGCGCGGATCAGCGCCAGATCGAGGAGATCTTTCGCAGCGCGTTTTGATAGGGGCGGCTTCGAGCTGCAAGCGGTAAGCTACGGGTTGAACACGTTCAACATGAGCATGAAGCTTGCGGCTTGCCGCTGAGGTCCCCCATGAGAGTTCTGTTATTCGGCGCCACCGGCATGGTCGGCCAGGGCGTGCTGCGCGAGTGCCTGCTGGCGCCCGACGTGCAGGAAGTCGTCGCGGTCGGCCGTACCCCGTTGACCCAGGAGCACGGCAAACTGCATCAGGTGTTGCACGGCGACATGCTGGATTTCCAACCCCTGGAAAACCTGCTGCAGGGCTTTGATGCGTGCTTCTTTTGCCTGGGCGTTTCCTCGGCGGGCATGAATGAAGTCAAGTACACCCACCTCACTTACGACCTGACGTTAGTCGCCGCCAGCACCCTGGCGCGGCTCAATCCGCAGATGACGTTTATCTACGTGTCTGGTGCCGGCACCGACAGCTCCGAGCGGGGCAAGTCAATGTGGGCACGGGTCAAGGGCAAGACCGAGAACGCCTTGCTGCGCTTGCCGTTCAAGGCGGTCTATCTGTTCCGGCCGGGGATCATCCAACCGTTGCACGGCGTGCGTTCGAAGACGCCGTTGTACCAGGCGTTCTACAGCGTGCTCGGGCCGTTGCTCTCGTTTTTGCGTCGGATAAAACCGAGCTGGGTTGTCAGCACCGAGACCGTCGGCCGTGCGATGCTGCAGGCGGTGAGCCATGGCGCGCCGCAACCGGTGGTGGAGCAGCGCGACATCAATCATCTGGCCGCTGAGCGCGGCTGATCAACCCGCCGTCGCCGCTGCCCGCACCGGCGTGGCGCTGAACTGAATCAACACCACCGCGGCCACCAACAACAACGCTCCGAGCGCCCGCGGCGTTGTCATTGGACGCTGCGCCAGGCCGAACAGCCCGAAATGGTCGAGCAGCAACGACGCCAGAATCTGCCCGGCCATGGCCAGGGCGATAAACCCTGATGCGCTCAGCCTGGGCAGCAGCATCAATGCCAGCGAAATGAAGCACACCCCAAATGCGCCGCCAGCCCACATCCACAGCGGCGCCCGGGTAATAAAGGCCAGGCTCGGCAAGGGCAGCCGGAGTGCGATGATCACCGGCAGCAACACAATAATGCTTACCAGCAGGGATGCCAGCGTCGCCCACAACGGGTGGCCGAGCCCGCGCCCCAGGTTGGCGTTGATCGCACTCTGAAACGGCACCACGGCGCCGGCAATCACCGCCAGCAGCAACAAACCCAGCCAATGCAACGTTGTCATTTCCAATCTCCCAGAGGTTTTGCTGGACTCTAGGTTATTCGTCGCGCAAATTTAAATTCCAAATTCTTATGCCGAGCATGCAGCTGATGAATGACTTGCGACGTGTCGATCTCAACCTGTTGGTGATCCTCGACGCTCTGCTCAGCGAGCAACACGTCACCCGCGCCGCCGAACGCCTGCACCTGAGCCAACCGGCGGTCAGCCATGCGCTGGCGCGCCTGCGTGACCTGCTGGGCGACCCGTTGCTGGTGCGTCAGGGTGGCGCCTTGATAGCGACCGCCCGTGCGCTGGAGTTGGCCACGCCGTTGGCAGAGGCCCTGGCCCAGGTGCAGGCGCTGCTGGCGCCGAACCGTTTTGACCCGGCGTCGGCCAAGCGCCGTTTTCGCGTGGCGATGTCGGACTACAGCGCGGCGATTTTCCTGCCCGGCTTGGTGCGTCTGTTACGCCATGAAGCGCCGGGCATCGACTTGCAAATCATCCAGACCAGCCGCGAAGGCATGGTCGACGGCGTACTCAATGGCGATCTGGACCTCGCCGCCGGGGTCTTCCCTGACGTGCCGGCCGAACTGCGCACGACGCCCTTGTTCGAGGAGCATTACACCTGCCTGATCGACCGCGACAGCCTGCCGCAAGGCGGTGTGCTGGACCTGCCTGCCTACTTGTCACGCCCCCATGTCCTGCTGGAAATGCGCGGCAGCGGCACGCCGGAAATCGAGCGTGCGTTGAGCGCGATTCGTGAGCGGCGTCATGTGGCAATCAGCCTGCCGCACTGGGGCGTGGCACCGCAGCTGATTCAGGGCACGGACCTGATCCTGACCGTCTCATCCCGGGGCCTGCTCAATATCGATCACACGCACCTGATAAGCGTACCGCCGCCGTTTCATATTCCATCGTTTGCGTTCGAGCTGGCCTGGCACGCGCGACGAGGCGGGGATGCCGGGTTGCAGTGGCTGAGGGGGCGGGTGCAAGGTGTGCTGGAGGGCTGAGCAGTCGCTACCACGAGGTGGGTGGCTGACGGCGGGTATGAAAAATTCGCATGACCTGTAGTCGCCCGTCACGAATACGGTAAGGAACGATATAGGGCCATCGCGGCACTACCCATTCACGCGTTCCCGGGACCCGGCCCATTCTTCCCAGCGCGGGAAATTGCGCAATGTGTTCGAGCCCGGTCAACATCGCCTGGACGAACTCGGAGGCGGCTTTGGGGTTTTCTTCAGCGATAAAGGCCGCTTCGTCATCAAGGTTTCTGAGGGCTGCCCTCAGCCACTCAACCTGCATTGTTGCGCCATTTATCAGCGACGGCTTTTACCTCGGCAGGCGTCGCGAAATCTCCCGCATCGGCTTCTTCCAGGGCTTTTTGAATCTCTTCGATTTGCCATGCTTCACGTGCCAGGTATTCGCGCAACGCATCAACAGCAAGGAACGATTTGCTGCGACCGGTCGCTTTGGCGAGACTGGCAAGCGTATCGGCGACGTCTTCCGGTATCCGCAGAGACATAACAGACATACAAACCTCGATGTAGTGATATGTAGTGCGCCATACTACAGCGTCATCCGATGGAGCGTTTGTCCCGTTCGTCAGGGCATTGCGGACGATTGCCGGCGTAGGGAATGGCGCAACAAATGAAGTTTTACCCGTAGCCCCGGAACCTGCACAATCGCTGTCTATTTCAACAATTTGCCAGAATTTGCCAGAGCCCCGCCCATGACCCCATCCCTGCTGTTAGCGGTCCTTGCTTCCGGGTTTATCTACGGTATTACGCCCGGCCCTGGCGTGTTGGCCGTGTTCGGCATCGGCGCCGCCCGTGGCCGTCGCGCCGGTGCCGGTTTCCTGGGTGGGCATTTGCTCGGCGACGTGGTGTGGTGCAGCACCGCCCTGGTGGCGATTGTGGGGGCGCGGGAAGTCGGCAGCAGTGCGTTTGATGTACTCGGCGTGCTCAGCGGCCTCTATCTGTTCTGGCTCGGCTGGCGCGCCATCCGCACCCAGCGCCGTAGCGGCGACGCCCCTCAGGGCGCGGCGCGGCATCCGTTCTGGCACGGCATTCTGTTCGGCCTGACCAACCCCAAGGCGTACCCGGTGGCGGTGGCGACCTTCACGGCACTGCTCTCCAGTCGTGCCGAGTTGCTGACGTGGTCGATGCTGCCGTCGCTGATTTTTCTGAGTTTTATCGGCGGCCTGCTGGCCTACGCGATCCTGATCGGTGTGGTCGGTGCCCAGCGTGTGCGTACGGTGTATCAACGTCACGAAATCCTCATCACGAAGCTGTGCGGCGTGATGTTTATCGGGTTCGCCGTCAACGCTCTGGCGCACGCATTGCCAGGCCTGTTTGCAAGCAAACCCGCCTGAATCAGCAACGACCGTTCGTCGCACTGCAAAGTTTTTTCTAAACCTTTGCCGCATGCAAAATTCGAATTCAGGGCAAGGAGCCGTTCCCTTGCCCCTATTTTTGCCCTGGAGGAACCCATCATGAGCCGCATGGCTATCCGGTTACGCACCGCCAGTTTCGCGATGCTGCTGGGCCTCGGCGCCAGCAGTGCTTTCGCCCAGTCGCCTGCCCAATTCATCGAGCAGGCTTCAGCCAAAGGCATGGCCGATATCGAAACCAGTCGTATGGCGCACGCCAAGACCTCGTCCCAGGAAATCAAGGATTACACCATTGAGGTAATCAACGAGCGCACCCTGGCCAACCAGCATCTGGCGGCGATCGCCAAAAAGCTCGACCTGCCGGTGGCTCCGCGGGAGAAGATCGTCGACAAGGCTGAAACCCTGATGCCCGAACTCAAGGACGGCGACTCCTTCGACGCCGCCTATATCGCGCAGCAGGTCAAGGAAAACGAAGACGCCATCGCCCTGTTCAAGCAGGAAGGTGCGGCGTCGGATGTGCCTGAGATAAAAGCGTTGGTGGACGAGACGCTGCCCAAGTTGCAGGAGCGCCTGGAAAAAGCCCGGGCCCTGGCATCGACCTACGGCAAGGACCACCAGGGCGACGGTTGAAGTAGCCCCTTGAAATGAAAACGGCGGTTGGATCATCTCCAACCGCCGTTTTTTTATGCCTGGTTCAAATCGGTTTTCGGCGGCGCCGCGTCGTCGGCGGCGGGGCCACAACTGCTGTTGAGGCTCAAGCTGCCGGCTTTGCCGATATCGCGATATTCCTGGCGCAGCTTTTCAAGCTCTTTACGGTCCAGGCCGTCCAGGCTCAACACGGCGTTCTGGGCATCCTTGGACACACGCAACAGCTCGTCGATCTTGATATGCAGAATGTCGTTGTCGCGGTTCTGTGTGTTCTGGATCAGGAACACCATCAGGAACGTGATGATGGTGGTCGAGGTGTTGATGATCAATTGCCAGGTGTCGTTGTAATGAAAGTACGGCCCGCTCAGGCTCCACGCCAGGATCAACGCCACCGCCGCGTAGAACGTTCGGGGGCTGCCGGCCCAGCGCGATAGAGTTTGGGAGACAGCGGAGAATTTCATGACCGTTTTTCCTCAAAAGGTGGGTGATGAAAATACTGACCGCAACGAGTCGCTGAAATTTCTTTTTACAACTTGGCCTGCGGACCAAAGCAGGCATTTTTCTGCCCGGGTTTTAGGAGCGCGCCTACGGCGCTGCGAAGCCATGGGCGCAAGACTGGGTTTTTGACCTGGACAGTCCTTATGTACGCAAAGGCCGCTCGTGACATACCCGCGCTTTATTACTTGACCGAAGATCATTTTTTCGCGGCGACCTGCGCGGTGTACCGTCGACATGCCGCCGGTATCAATACCTATCTTGCCGAGGAAAATCCCACGCCGTGGAATACGTTGTTCATCCGCGTGGGCTGCGCGCCTCTGCGCGAAACGACGCCGGTGATTCTGCAGCTGATCCGCCGTACCGTAATGCCCATACGCATCGTGATGCCTGAGGTCCTGGTCGACGGGTTACGCGAAACGCTCACCGAGCTTGGCTTTGAGCCTGCCGAAAAGAGCTCCACCATGGACCTCCCATTGGCACGCTGTGGGCCATCGTTAAGCGGGGAGGCCGTGCAGATCCGCCTGACGCGTGACTTGAACGAGTGGGCGAGTCCGCTTGGCAGTGCGTTTTCGATATCGCCCGAGACGGTCGCCCATTATCAGGCGCGGCACCAGCGGGCGCTGGACGCCGGTGAAGCCCTTTATCACTTCATCCTGTGCGTCGAGGGGCAGGTGGGCTGTGCGTTGACCTTGTCAGTGTGTGAGGGCCAAGCGAGGCTCAGTGACGTCGGCACGCTTGTCGGCTTTCGTGCCAGAGGCTATGCCACGCGATTGATCCAGTCGGCCCTGCTTCACGCCTCGGGACTTGGGGCGCGCAGGTGTTTTCTCGAGGGGTCGATGATGGCTGTCCCGCTGTATCAAAAATTGGGTTTCCAACGATTATTCGACTGCGTGTCTTTTGTTCGCGGGCCTGTGCCAAGCCCGTGATCAGAACGCCAGTGCTGCCTGGCCGCGATCCTCCAGCGTCAACAGATACTGCTTGGCTTCAAGCCCGCCGGCAAACCCCGTCAGTGCCCCCGAAGCCCCCACGACACGGTGACAGGGCGCAATGATCGAGATGGGGTTACGCCCGTTCGCTGCGCCTACGGCGCGCACGGCGTTCGGGTTGCCGATCTGCCGGGCTATCTGGCTGTAGCTGCGGGTTTCGCCGAAGGGGATGGTCAGCAAAGCCTGCCAGACTTGCTTCTGAAAGTCAGTGCCGTAGAAATCCAGTTCCAACTCGAAACGATTGCGCGTACCCGCGAAATACTCCGCCAGCTGCCGCTCTGTTTCCAGGAGTACCGGGCTATCGTTGGCTTCGTGCAGTTCACCCAGGCGCACCCGATTTTCCCTTTCCGTTTCCCAGAGCACGGCACCGAGCTTGCCATTGCGGGCTACCAGGGTGAGTTGGCCGACGGGGGAGGGCATGAATTTGCAGGCGTATGACATGGGATTGATCCTTGAGGCTGTCCGCTGCAACTATCCGCTCAGTGAACCCTGGGAGAAACCGGTTTCTTGCGGTCGGTAGGACGCTGCTTAAATCAATGTCGCTGATACTCGGAAAACGGGTCCGACAATAAATGTAGCTTAGAGCGCCGCGTTCAGTGAAAACGGAATGCGCAATCCACCAACCGGCCCTTCGCGTACCCCGCACATCTCGTCATGCACACTGTGTTGCACCAGCACGCAGGGAAACGCGGGCACCCCTTGCAGCAGGTCGCGCAAATGGGTGGTGGAGCGGATGCGCAGTGGCTGCCCGTCATCGCCCTGCAGCGTTTTTTCATCGCGATCCAGCCGAACCCGTGCCAGATACAAGCCACCTTCCAGCGACAGCAATTGCAGCTCGCGGATCTCGCCGTTCGCGGCCAGCTCGGTCAGCATGTGCACATTCATGAATTGCACCTCATTGGACGCCGACCTGGGCGTGATCGACCGGTTGATCAATGTGTATTGGTACCCAACGCACAATACTTGTACAGAATTTTATATTTGTACAGTTTTCTGGGGCGACGCGAACACAGGCGTTAACGGCCCTTGAACGCCAGGCATAAAAAAACCGGTCACAGGGACCGGTTTTTTATGCTTCCCGTGTCAGCCGTGGCATGACAGGAGAACCTATTTGAGTGGAGCGGGTAGAGGGAATCGAACCCTCAACTAAAGCTTGGGAAGCTTTCGTTTTGCCACTAAACTATACCCGCTCAAAGCGGCTGACTTTGTACCAGATGTTCACCCGGATTTGAAGTTTTTCTTCGAAAAAATCGCACGTTGCGCTCGCGCCGCCTGCCGAATAGGTGGCGCCACTGCAGGAGCCCGCTCCTGCAGTGAGTCTGATGTCAGACCGCAAAGGCGTGTTGCGTCTGACCTGGCTGGTAACGTATGCGACTCACCGGCCGCTGCCCTTTCAAAAAGCCCACCACCGCGTCCCGGCTGTCCCGGCACGCCGCTTTATGCTCCATATCGAGGAAATGCCCCGTCGCCTGAACCGTGCTGAAGCTGCTGTTTTTCACATGCTGGCCGAACAGCCTGGCATCGCTTGCGCTGGTGTACTCGTCCCATTCGCCGTTCACGAACAGCACGGGAATGTCGATCTGCCTGGCTGCCTTGAGGTAGCACAACCGGTCGCTGTTGAGCACCTGGCTGATGTGGAAGTGCATCTGTCCGTATTCATGTTCGGCCAGGCCGCTCACGTGCTTGTGGTTGAAGCGCTTGAACAGCGACGGCAAGTGCTTGCCCAGGGTGCTGTTGACCAGGTGGCCGACGCGGTCGCGGTCCAGGTTGCCGAGGTAGTCGACGCCGCGCTCCAGATAATCACGCATCGGTGCGTTGATCACCGGGGAGAACGAGCTGATCACGGCCTTTTCGACGCGTTGCGGGCGTTGAGCGAGGGCGAACAGCGTGGCGGCGCCGCCCCAGGAGAACGAGAGCACGTGTTCGGCGGCAAAGCGGTCGATGAGCTCCAGGAGGATCTGGCCTTCGACTTCCTTGGTCAGCATCCGCTCGTGGCGGTTGTGTAGTTTGGAACGGCCGGCATAGGGCTGGTCGTACAACACCACATTGAATTGCGGGTACAGGCTTTTCACGGTCTGGGAGAAAGAGGCCGTGGTGGCCATCGAGCCGTTGACCAGGACGATGGTTTTTTCAGCGGCATCGGCGCGATAGAACTCCGTGTAAACCCGGTATTGACCCTGTATATCCAACACAGCGATTTCTGGCCTCATGTCGTAAGACTCCTGGCAAGCGGGTAGGGCGCGCAAATGACTGTGCACGAGCTTTATGACAGGTAGGCATACGCCTGGAAGCCGAGCGCCCATGTCGGTCCGATTGCGGCTGGCCGACAGCGGTTGTCAGGGCGGGATGTTTGCCGGGACAGCCCGTCAATCAAGCGCGGGCGGGGCAAGGTGTTTCTTGGAGGTTATAGGTGACCCGCCAGTCATCATCCAACGGGTGAACTTGATTCAAGCACAGGCTCGGGATGTCGCAAGCGGCGCAGAGGTTTTTTTGCCGTCAGCGGCTGAGCGGTCGTCAGACGAGACGGATTTCCTCGTCAGTCAGCGCCCGATATTCGCCCGGCGCAAGCGCTGCATCCAGTTGCAGCGGCCCCATGCGCTCGCGATGCAGGGCAGTCACTTTGTTATCAAAATGCCCGAACATGCGTTTGACCTGGTGATAGCGGCCTTCGATGATGCTCAAGCGCGCCGTCCTGGGGCCCAGTAACTCCAGTTCGGCGGGTTGAGTGATGAGGTTTTCGAAGGCGAAGTACAGGCCCGCCCTGAAGACCGCTGCATAGTCCGGGCCGATGTCCTGCTCGGTTTCCACCCGATACACCTTGGGTAACTTGGTCGCCGGTTGCGTCAGGCGCCGCGACCACTGGCCGTCATTGGTGAGCACCATCAGCCCGGTGGTGTTGTAGTCCAGACGCCCGGCGATATGCAGTGCGTCCTTGTGCGGTTCATCCAGCAGATCGAGTACTGTGCGGTGTTGCGCATCGCAGGTAGCGCTGACGCACCCTTGCGGCTTGTGCAGCATGAAATAACGTGCAGTTTTGCCCGGCTGCAGCACCTCACCGTCCACGCGCACGCTGCTGAACGTGCGCACCTCATGAAGCGGGTCGCTTACCGTGACACCATCCACCGTTACCCGGCGTTCGGCCAACAGCAGCCGCACTTGTTTGCGATTAAACCGTGGCAGGTTACTGAGGAAGCGATCAAGGCGCATCGTGGCGGCGCAGCTGTTGGTCCACTTGGGCGCAACGCGGGCACAGGCAGGCCTGGTTGCGCAGTTCGTCGGGCAGCGCCTGGAGCACCGCCGGGTCGATGGTGACGCTGTAGCACCAGCAGGCCTGGTCGGCCGTGCGCGGGTCGGCCAGGCTGCAGTCGTTACGGGCACCGCAGGCGGGGCAAAGGGTCGGGGTGGTCATGGGCAGGTCGGGCTGTATCGGGCAAGGTGTGCGTGGCCTTGCACGATACAGCGCCGATGGGCGCCAAGCTACTTACAGCTTGAATTTGCCGACCAGCACACTGAACGAGGTGGCCAGGCGCGACAGGTCCTGGCTGGAAGCGTTGGTCTGATGCGCGCCGGCGGCGGTCTGGGTCGACAGGTCCTGGATGTTGAGCAGGTTGCGATCGACTTCACGCGCCACTTGGGCCTGTTCCTCCGAGGCGGACGCGATGACCAGGTTGCGTTCGTTGATCTTCGCCACACTGGCGGTGATACGTTGCAACGCTTCGCCGGCATTCTGCGCCAGCACCTGGGTGTTGTTGGCCCAGCTCAGGCTCTTGTTCATCGCGGCCACCGCGCCGTCGGCGCCGACTTGCACTTCGCCGATCATTTTTTCAATGTCCACCGTGGACACTTGTGTGCGATGGGCCAGCGCGCGCACTTCATCGGCCACCACCGCAAAGCCACGACCTTGCTCACCCGCACGGGCGGCCTCGATCGCTGCGTTGAGGGCGAGCAGGTTGGTCTGGTCGGCAATCCCACGAATCACATCGATCACCTTGCCGATTTCGCGGACCTGGCTGGCGAGGCCTTCCACCGACTTCGTCGAATCGTTGATCTCCACCACCATCGAATTCATGCCGGAGACGGCCTGTGCCACTTGCTCACGGCCTTCCTCGGCCTCGGTAGTCGCCTGGCTTGAAGCCTGCGAAGTCGATACAGCGTTGCCGGCCACCTCATCGACGGCCGCAGTCATCTCGTTCACGGCGGTGGCAGCTTGTTGAATTTCATCATTCTGGCGGGTCAGGCCCCGGGTGCTTTCTTCGGTGACCGCGCTCAGTTCTTCAGCGGCCGAGGCCAGCTGGTCGGAGGCGTTTGCGATTTCCAGCAGGGTGTGTTTCAAGCCGCCCTGCATGTCCGACAGCGCCACCAGCAACTGCCCGGCTTCGTCGGTGCGCTCGGTGCTGATGGTCTGGGTCAGGTCACCGTCGGCAATGCGTTGCGCGCTCGCCACCGCTTGAGCGATGGGGCGGGTGATCAGGCGGGTGATCAGCACGCCGACGATAATGGCGATGATGAAGGCCAGGACGATGCCACTGATCATCCAGGTGAGCGCACTGTCACGCAGCGCCTCGGCGGCAATGGCGCCTTCCTTGATCTGGCGGTTGTTGGATTCGACCATCACGCGGATCAGCTCGCGGGCCTGGCGGAACAGTTCATTGTTGGTGGTATTGAGCTCGGTGCGTGCCTGCTCGATCTGGCCTTTGTCGAGCAGACTCAGGATGCGTTCCGAGCTACTGAGGTACGTTGGCCAGATCTGGTCGAAGGTGTCACCCGCCGCCCGCTCGTCATCTTCCAACGGCGTGGCGCGGTAGGTGGTGTACGCCGCCTGGCTGCGTTTGACTTCGTTGGCGATATCCTGGCGCACGCGGTCGCGGTCCTGCTGGGCGACGTCACCGTTACCGGCATCGAGCAAGCGGTACAAACCACGGTTGTGTGCCACCAGCCCATTCAGGGTGGCAGTTGTGTTGCTGACCGACACCAGGTTGTTGGAGAACGTTAATTCCAGCGCTGCGGCGAGCCGCACGACCCCTTTGATACCCAGCAGGCCGACACCGAGGGTAATCACGGAGCAGAGTAAAAATGAGAGCAGCAGCTTGGTAGCAATTTTCATATCTTGAATCCGGCGGTGAGTAACGGGAGGGCGCACACCAAGGCCTCCGTGGCACTGTGCAGTATCACAATGACATCATTGTGAGAGACAAAGTTTCGCCTCTGAATAAAATACTGAATCGATACAGCTAACGTATTTCGGCGTACCGCTGGTGATGTATCAAGTTGTTACTGAAACGCACCAGATTCTGCTTTTGATGTCATACGTTCTGTCATTCAAGTAAATCTGAATGACGCCCTCCAGCGTCGCTGGAGGTGCTCTTCCGCGGTCCAGGAGGCCGCCATGTATCGACGACTGCTGCTCACTGCATTACTCGGCCTGACCCTGTCAGCTTGCGTGCCCTATTACGATGGAGGTACCACTTACTACCGCTCCGAGGTCTACACCGCACCGGCACCCGCCTATTATTACGGCGGTCCTCGTTACTACGGGCGCAGCTACTACACACCCGCGCCACGCTACTATCCGGCTCCCCGTTATTATTCGGCGCCGCGTTATTACCAACCTGCGCCACGTTACTACCCAAGGTCTGCCTATCGGCCGTATCCAAACCAGGGATGGGGAGACAATCGGTGGGGCAACGGTGGGCACGGGCGTGGTGGCGATCACGGCGGTGGGCGCGGAGGTCACCGCTGACAAAAGGTTTTGAACGAAGCGGCGCATGATGCGCCGCTTTTTTTTGCCCGCCGTTTGTCGGTACTGTCAGAATTAACAGCTAGCTTTGAGGCCGCAGATACATTTCACTGGGGGAAAAGCGGTGTGGTAATCGAAGGTGGCGTCTATGCTCAAACACGTGATGTGCATGCTTGTACTGGTCGTCTGTATGGCTGGCCAGGCGCAGGGCAACCAGTTCTGTCCAGACAAGTCGAAGATCCAGACGGGCACGGGTTATTTCCAGTACCAGGCCAGCGGCGTGCTGTGGCAAGGTCCCAAGGTTGAGCCCGGCGAGTTCATACATGCCTTCTCGGGCGCGGTGTTTGCGCCGCAGAAGGGTGATGATCGACGCAGCGGGCTGGTGGAAAAATGTGTGTACACCAATCAGCGCGATGAGCTTGTCGTATTGCGTCCGTGCCTGTCAGACGTGGCCAGCAGCATGTCGTTGGCGGACAGCTTGCATTGGGAGCGCGAAAACACTTCGTTCGACCAACTGGTTTATCTGTGCAAGGAAAATCAACCGGGTAACTGTGCCTTCAACGTTAAGGATAACCGGCGATAAGCTGTCAGTAATCGGAAAGATCTGCCAGAGGATTCCTACCTTCCCATGCCTTGTTGAAGTGCGCCTGCACCACCGCCTCGGGAATTGTATTGATATCCGGCCAATGCCAGCGAGGCGCCTGATCCTTATCGATCAGCCTTGCCCGTACGCCTTCGGCAAATTCCGGATGGCGACAACAATTGAGGCTCAGCGTGTATTCCATCTGGAACACTTGCGCCAGGGACAAATGACGGGCGCGGCGGATCTGCTCCCACACCAGGTGCGCCGTCAACGGGCAGCCTTCACTGAGGGTCTTGCCGGCGCGGGCCAGGAGTGGGTCAGCGTGATCCTTGAGCAGGCTCAACGCGCGCCACGCACTGGCCACGTCACCCACATCCAGCCATTCGTCGATCTGCCCCCGGCGCGGCATCCATTGTGCCTCGGGTAGCTGGTCGACGGCGTCCTGGGCCAGGGCCTTGAGCAAACTGTTGAGCTGCATCGCGGTCTGTTCCTGCCAGTTCAATTGCAACAGGCCATCGAGCAATTCGTCTTGCTGGTCATCGCGCAGGAAACGGTCGGCCAGGCCCAGGTCCAGGGCATCACGGCCATTGATATGGGCACCGGTAAGGCCTAGGAACAAACCCAGCGTGCCGGGCAGGCGCGACAGAAACCAGCTGGCGCCCACGTCCGGGTACAAGCCGATGCTGATTTCCGGCATGGCCAAACGGCTGCTGGGGGTCACAATGCGTACGGACGCACTCTGCAACAGGCCCATCCCGCCGCCCAACACATAACCGTGACCCCAGCAGATCAACGGTTTCGGGTAGGTATGCAGGCGATAATCCAGGCGATATTCAGCGGCAAAAAATTGCGCGGCCAGGGTAGGCACGACGCCAGGTTGTTCCCGGCAGGCCATCGCCAGGCTGCGCACTTCGCCGCCTGCGCAGAAGGCCTTGGGGCCGTTGCCGCGCAGCAATACGCAGACGATCGTCGGGTCCTTGGCCCAGGTGTCCAGGCGTTCGTCCAGGGCCAGGATCATCGGCAGGGAGAGGGCGTTGAGCGACTGTTGCGCATCCAGGCTGGCGATGCCGATGCGGGCGCCGTGGTTGCCGGTGAGTTCTTCGAAGTGCAGATTCATCGTGACCTCAATCCAGAAGGTGAAGGGTCAGTATGATCGCTCCGTGGGAAAGTGCCGGGGGTGTGTCAGATCAATTGACAAGCGGGGTCGGCTTTCCTAGGGTTCGCCCATTGTTTTTCACTCGATGACCTCATCATGACCGACGGCGACCGCATCAAACTCGAACCCAGTTGGAAACACGCTCTGCGCGAGGAGTTCGACAAGCCCTACATGGGCGCACTGCGCGAGTTTCTGCGCCAGGAACACGCCGCAGGCAAGGAGATCTATCCGCCGGGCCCGCTGATCTTCAATGCACTCAATTCCACGCCGCTGGACAAGGTCAAAGTGGTCATTCTTGGACAGGACCCGTATCACGGTCCCGGCCAGGCCCATGGTTTGTGCTTCTCGGTGCAACCGGGCGTGCCGGCGCCGCCTTCGTTGGTCAATATCTATAAAGAACTCAAGCGTGACCTGAACATTGACATCCCCTACCACGGCTACCTGCAAAGCTGGGCCGACCAGGGCGTGCTGATGCTCAACACCACGCTGACCGTGGAGCGCGCCAACGCCAACGCCCATGCCGGCAAGGGCTGGCAGTTTTTTACCGATCGGGTGATCGAGGTGGTCAGCGAGCATCAGCCGCACCTGGTGTTCCTGTTGTGGGGCGCCCATGCCCAGAGCAAGCAGAAGCTGATCGATGCCACCAAGCACCTGGTGCTGACTTCGGTGCACCCGTCGCCGCTGTCGGCGTATCGCGGGTTTCTCGGTTGCGGGCATTTCAGCCGCGCCAACAAGTTTCTTGAGCAAAACGGCGAGGCGCCGATTGAGTGGCGATTGCCGCCTGTTTGACCCGTGCGTTGCTATAGCCTGACCATGCATATCGATTGGTTTTGAATATCAGCGACATACAGATTGCGGCCGTCCGGAGCTACCACAATACCTCGCGGACTGCCGAAACCTGCGATCGTGCCGACCATGCTTTCCAGTCGGGTGTCATAAATGCTGATCTGGTCCCTCTCAGTGATATAGGCCATCTCGCTGAGGGGGTTGAATGCTACGCCCCAGGGCTCGTTGAGGCCGCTGATGTACTTGCTGACTTCAGGAATCAAGGCGTCGCCGATAGTCAAGCGGCCCGCGTCGCGGTGAGTGATGTAAATGCGTGGGTAGCGTGGGCTGTGACCGATCGAAGTAGGATTGCCTGGGGCGATGGCGAGCTGCCTGACGATCGGCTTGTTTTCAAGGTCTACGATGCTCCAGCCCGCTAAATCCGACACAACGTAAACGCGAGTGTCGTCACGCGGCGCCACTATCACTTCCTTGGCGTAACGCACAGGTATTTCGGTTACGCGTTGGTGGTCGCTGGTGTCAATGGTTACCAACTCCGAAGCCCCGTGATCAGCGACATAGAGCCGGGTGCCGGTTGAGTTCAATGCCATGCCATTAACCGTCGTGAACCCCGTGATGCGTGCGATGACGCTGTTACTCACGGTTTCGATAACGGTAATCGGGTTTCCCGATGCGGCGCTGTTGTCACTCACGTAAATGCGCGAACCTGCCGGGTTGATTGCCAGCCATATCGGGGAACCGAGATTTTCTATCGTCTGTAGGACGCTAAGTGGCTGGGTATCTAGAACGGTGAGGGATCCCGATGCTGTGGCGCTTGCCACATAAAGGCGTGTTCCTGCGCGGTTCATTACCAGGCGATTGGGGGAGCCCGGTACTGCAATGGTTTGCACAACTTGTGCATGTGCACGGGCATCGCCAGGGGGGCTTTGAATAAGATCTTCCATCATGTGTACTCCCAGGGGTTCACAGGCTGCAGGCAGCGTGATTATTGATGAGTCCTGCCCGGGAATTCATGCGCTTTATGGTTGAGAATGCCCAGCTGTGAGAAATGACAGTCCAGATGAACGGTCACAAAGCCTGGCAAGCACGACAAGCTGCTTATTCAAGGCTGACGATTCCAGTACCGGAACAACGGCTCCGCCAGGAACAGCACAAACAACAAACGCATCACCTGCATCGCTGTCACCAATGGCACCGACAATTGCAAGGTTTCAGCCGTAAGGCTCATCTCGGCAATGCCGCCGGGCATCATGCCCAGGGTCAGGGAGCGCAGGTCGAGATGGGTCAGGGCGCTCAAGCCCATCGCCGCCAATGTTGCCAGTGCCATGGTCAAGGCGGTGCCTATCAAGGTGCGCGCCATGAACGCCGGCGCACGTCGGAAGAACTGGCGGTTGAAGTGACAGCCCAAACCGCTGCCGATCAACCATTGGCCGATCTGACTGCCGCCATCGGGCAGGCCGATATGCAGATCCCACATCACACTGGCCGTCGCGCTGACCAGCAACGGGCCGAACAGCCAAGGGTTCGGTTGTCGCAAACGCTGCCAGCCCCAGGCCGCCAGCGCACCTATCGGAAACAGCAACGCCAGCCATAGCCAATTGACCGGCGCCGGATGAAACTGCGGCGCGCCCCCACCCAGCAAGTATTTGAAGATCGCCGGCACACACAGCACCACCACTAATACCCGCAGGCTTTGCCCCGCCGCGACACGGCTCAACACGGCACCGTTGCGTGCGCCGAGGTTGACCATCTCGCCGGACCCGCCTGGCATGCTGGAAAAAAACGCGGTAGCGCGATCTTCGCCACTGCGGCGCATCAGCCACACACTGACCACACTCGACAGGCTGGTGACCAGCGCGCCGAAAAAGATCAGCCCGAAGTGGCTCATCACTTGCTCGATCACCACCGGTGTGAAGTGCAGGCCGATGCCGATGCCCACCACCCATTGGCCGCATTTGCGCCCGCCGGGGATTTCCGCCAACTGCCACGGCGTCAGGCAACGCACCAGGATGATCGCCAGCAACGAGCCGACCATGTAGGGCAAAGGCCAGCCGACGAGGCTGGCCAGGTAACCGCCGGCCAGGCCGACCAGCGGTGTGCCCCACCAATGTTTGAAGGTGACCTCAGACATCGGCCACGGCACGACGCTGCAGGGCGCGTTTGCGGTAGATGCGCACCAGCGGGAACATCAGCATCAGTGCGGTCAGTACCCACACGCCAAAGGTGATCGGGCTCGACCAGAGGATTTCCAGTGCACCGTTGGAGATCGACAGCGCCCGGCGCAGGTTCTGTTCCATCAGACCGCCGAGGATAAAGCCGAGCAATACCGGCGACAGCGGGAAGTCCAGCTTGCGCAGGATGTAGCCGAAGATGCCGATCCCGACCATCAGGAACAGGTCGAACGTGGTGGCGTGAACCGCGTACACACCGATCGCGGTAATGATGGCGATCACCGGTACCAGCGCCCAGTTCGGCACGGCGAGGATTCGGGTGAAGATGCGGATCATCGGGATGTTGAGGATCACCAGCATGATGTTGGCGATAAACAACGACGCGATCAGGCCCCAGACAATGTCCGGTTGCTGTTGGAACAGCAGCGGGCCGGGCGTGATGTTGTACAGCGACAGGGCGCCGATCATCACGGCCGTGGTGCCCGAGCCGGGAACGCCCAGGGTCAGCATCGGCACCAGTGCGCCGCAGGCGGAGGCGCCGATCGCGGTTTCCGGAGCGGCCAGGCCACGCATGTCGCCCTGGCCGAATTTGCCGCTGGCACCGGCCAGGCGTTTTTCGGTCATGTAGGCCACGGCGGACGCCAGGGTTGCACCGGCACCCGGCAACACGCCCATGATGAACCCGAGCAAGCCGCAGCGGATGTTAACCACGAACACCGCACCGGCTTCCTTGAGGTTGAACATCATGCGCCCGGTGGCCTTGACCGCTTCCTGGCCACGGTGGGTTTTTTCCAGCAGCAACAGGATTTCGCTGATGGAGAACAGGCCCAGCACCAGCACCACAAACTGGATCCCGTCGGTGAGGTGGATGTTGTCGCCGGTAAAGCGGTACACGCCGCTGTTGGCATCGATGCCCACCGCCGAGAGGAACAGGCCAATCAGCGCCGCTACGAAGGTCTTCAGCGGCTTGTCACCGGCCATGCCGCCCAGGCAGACAATCGCGAACACCATCAGTACGAAATATTCCGCCGGACCAAAGGCAATCGCCCATTTGGCCAGCAGCGGTGCGAAGAGCACCATGCCGCAGGTGGCGATAAAGGCTCCGATGAACGAACTCCAGGCCGACAACGACAGCGCCACGCCGGCCAGCCCTTTACGGGCCATCGGGTAGCCGTCGAGGGTGGTCATTACGGTGGAGGCTTCGCCCGGAATATTGAGCAGGATCGAGCTGATGCGACCGCCGTATTCGCAGCCCAGGTACACCGCTGCGAGCAGGATCAATGCCGACTCGGGTGGCAGGCCCAGGGCGAATGCGATGGGGATCAACAGCGCTACGCCGTTGATCGGGCCCAGGCCCGGCAACAGACCGACCACGGTGCCGATCAGCGTGCCGCACAACGCGGTGATCAGGTTGTACGGGCTCAGCGCGACGCCGAAACCCTGGCCCAAATAGCCAAAAGTATCCATATCAGTTCTCCAGAACGTCGAGCAGGCCGAGGGGCAGCGGCACATCCATGGCTTTATCGAACAGCAGGTACAGGCCGATAGCCATGAGGCCAACGATCACCACGCTGGGCATCCAGCGGCCGCCATACAGGCGTGCCATCGGGATGCCGATCAACATGCTGCTGAGGATGAAACCCAGGGATTCGAAGGTGGCGGCGAACACGAGCAACAGCACCACGCAAATGCCTATCTTGATCAGGGTGTCGCGGTCCAGCGCCGGGTCTTCTTCGGTGTGCTTGGTGGGCTGCGGGCGAAACAGCATGTAGATCAGCGCCAGGCTCATCAGCCCGAGCATCAGCAGCGGGTAGGCGCGCGGCCCGACCGGCTCGTAGGAAAACGCCGCCTGATACGGCCAGGCCATCAGGGCGAGGCCGGCGCAGGCCAGCAACAGCACGGCGGCGAAAATGCGTTGTAAGAGCATAGAAAACTCCAAGGCCTCTCTTGCAGGAGCGAGCTTGCTTGCGAAAAACGTCAACGATAACGCGTGCTGTGTGGACGCACGTGGATGTCCTTGGGTTCTTCGCGAGCAAGCTCGCTCCTACAGGGGCATTACACAAAAGAGGGGGCGTTTACTGGATCAGGCCGAACTCTTTGGCCAGCACTTTGTAGTCAGCCACCTGTTTCTTCACGTAGGTGTCCAGCTCCGGGCCGGTCATGGCGAAGGGGAACAGCTCGCGCTGGTCACGCAGCTTGGCGAACTCGTCGGAGGCCAGCAGTTTGTCGAACGCCTCTTTCCACCAGGCGTAGTCGGCATCGCTGACTTTTGGCCCGAGGTAGAAACCGCGCACCACAGGCCAGACGATGTCGTAGCCTTGCTCCTTGGCGGTCGGGATGTCTTTCATTTCCGGCTCGTCCAGGCGCTGCTCGGAGAACACCGCCAACAGGCGCATGTCACCGCTGAGGATGTGCGGCATGGAGTCGGAGATATCGGTACTGCCCACCTGGATGTGGCCACCGAGCAACGCGGTGGCGATTTCGCCGCCGCCTTCGAGTGCCACGTAACGCAGCTCGCGCGGGTTGATCCCGGCCGCCTTGGCGATCAGTGCGGTTTGCATCCAGTCCTGGCTGCCGACCGTGCCGCCCGAACCTATCACCACGCTGCCTGGATCTTTCTTCAAGGCTTTTACGAGATCGTCGAGAGACTTGTAGGGCGAATCACTTTTCACCGCGATAGCCCCGTAGCTGGTACCCACTGCTGCGAGCCAGCGCACGGCGCTTTCATCGAAACGACCGAACTTGCCCTGGGCCAGGTTCAGCAACGAACCGCTGGACCAGGCCACCAGGGTGCCGGCATCCGCAGGGCGCTGGGCAACCACCGCGTTGTAGGCCACGGCGCCCACGCCGCCTGGCATGTAGGTCACACGCATTGGCTTGCTCAAGAGCTTCTGGTTGACCAGCGCGCTTTGCGCCAGTTTGCAGGTCAGGTCGAAACCACCGCCAGGGGAGGCCGGGGCGATGCATTCAGGGCGCTTGGGTTCATCGGCGGCCAGCAGGTGGCCGGCAAACAGCATGCAGCCGGCGGCGAGGGCGAGCTTACGTAGGGGGAACGTCATGTGTGTCTCCATTTATTGTTCTTATTTGGCGAAAACGCTTCGAGGCGTTTTTCGGGTGCTATCGCTCAATAGCTTGGCAGGCTTAACCTGCCGTAGCCCGATGCTAACCGGCGAAGCTTTCAGTATCCTTTCAACTGCCTTTCACGGTTTTCGGGCTTCACAGGGCAGTCGGCGCCTGTAAACTGCCTCGCAAAGCGTGGCGCCGACCACCCCGAATAAGGTAGAAATCCATGCGCGTCCTCCTGGTTGAAGACCATTTGCAACTTGCCGAAAGTGTCGCCCAGGCGCTCAAGAGCACGGGGTTGACCGTCGACGTACTGCACGATGGCGTGGCCGCGGACCTGGCCCTGAGCAGTGAGGAATACGCCGCGGTGATCCTCGATGTGGGGCTGCCGCGCATGGGCGGTTTCGAAGTGCTGGCACGCTTGCGCGCCCGTGGAAAAAATGTGCCGGTGTTGATGCTGACGGCCCGCAGCGATGTAAAGGACCGCGTGCATGGCTTGAACCTGGGCGCCGACGATTACCTGGCCAAACCGTTTGAGCTGACGGAACTCGAAGCGCGGGTCAAGGCGCTGCTGCGGCGCAGCGTGTTGGGCGGCGAGCGCCAGCAGGCGTGCGGCGTGCTGGTGTACGACCTCGATACGCGGCGCTTCACGGTCGGTGGTGAATTGATGACCCTGACCTCTCGTGAGCAAGCCGTGCTTGAGGCGCTCATTGCCCGGCCTGGTCGGGTGATGAGCAAGGAGCAACTGGCCTCCCAGGTGTTCGGTCTCGACGAAGAAGCCAGCCCCGACGCCATCGAGATCTACGTGCACCGCCTGCGCAAGAAGCTCGATGGCCAGCCCATCGCCATTGTCACCTTCCGTGGTCTCGGCTACCTGCTGGAAGCCCGCGATGCATAAGCCCCGCAGCCTGCGCTGGCGCCTGCTGTGGAACCTGGCGCTGTTGCTGGTGCTGCTGATGCTCGCCAGCGGCATGAGCGCCTACTGGAACGGTCGCGAAGCCGCCGACACCGCCTACGACCGCACGCTGCTGGCCTCGGCGCGCACCATTGCCGCCGGCTTGACCCAGGTGGACGGCACGCTCAGCGCCAATGTGCCTTATGTGGCCCTGGATACCTTCGCCTACGACAGTGCCGGGCGTATTTATTACCAGGTCAACGACATCCACCAGCAGCTGATTTCCGGTTATGAAAACCTGCCCGGGCCGCCACCCGGCACCCCGCGTACCGACGATTACCCGGCCCTGGCGCGGTTCTACGACGCTGTGTATCAGGGCCAGCCGGTGCGCGTGGTGAGCCTGCTCAAGGCTGTCTCCGAGCCGAACATGAACGGCATGGCGGAGGTGCGTGTGGCGGAGACCGACGAAGCCCGTGTCGCCATGGCGCGCAGCCTGATGGCCGACACTTTGTTGCGCCTGGGCATGCTAGCCATTGGTGCGTTGCTGCTGGTGTGGTTTGCCGTCAGCGCGGCCTTGCGCCCGTTGGAGCGCCTGCGCACGGCGGTGGAAGAGCGCCAGCCCGACGACCTGCGGCCCTTGCCGCTGGTGGAGGTGCAGGATGAGTTCGGCCCGCTGGTGCGCTCCCTCAATCATTTCACCGAACGCCTGCGCGGCCAGTTCGAACGCCAGGCGCAGTTTATTGCCGACGCCGCCCACGAGTTGCGCACGCCGCTGGCCGCGCTCAAGGCCCGCCTGGAACTCGGCCTGCGCGCCGAAGAACCGGCCACGTGGCGCAGCACCCTGGAAACCGCCGCCCAGGGCACCGACCGTCTCACTCACCTGGCTAATCAGTTGTTGTCCCTGGCCCGCATCGAAAACGGTGCCCGGGCCATTGCCGAAGGCGGCGCGCAGTTGCTCGACCTCAGTCAACTGGCGCGGGAGCTGGGCATGGCCATGGCGCCGCTGGCCCATGCGCGTGGCGTTGCCCTGGCGCTGGAGGCGGACGAACCGGTGTGGCTGCGTGGCGAACCGACGCTGCTCAACGAGTTGCTGAGCAACCTGGTGGACAACGCATTGGCCCACACCCCACCGGGTGGCAATGTGATTTTACGGGTGACGGCGCCGGCGGTGCTGGAAGTCGAGGACGATGGCCCGGGTATCCCGCTGGAGGAGCGGGATCGGGTGTTCGAGCGATTTTATCGACGCAGTCAGCAGGGGATGGGGTCCGGCCTGGGGCTGGCGATTGTCGGCGAGATCTGCCGTGCGCATCTGGCGCAGATCAGCCTGCATGATGGCGCGTCGGCGGGCTTGAAAGTGCGAGTGAGCTTTATTGCCGGCGATCAATAAAACATCGAACGTGCTTCATGCAGCTCAAGGTGCAGTTTCTCGCTGGAGGGGTCGAGCCGCAGTTTTTTCATCGCCGGCACGCTCGCCATGTCGACTTTCGCCAATGGGTGTTCCGTGTTGTGGTGACAGAACAGCACGGCGACCTGCACCAGGTCGATGTAATCGAGCGGGCCGCTGTCGCGTTCCAGGTTCAGGTACTGGCCCGGCAGTTTTGCCAGCATTTCCGGGAAGTCCCAGCCACTGAGCAACTTGTCGCCCAGTATCGGATGGATGCTGTCGATCACGTGGTTAAGGCTGACCGGATCGGACAGCAACTCGTAATGGTCTTCGGCGTAGGTGAGGATCGGCAGCACGCCAATCTGGTGCACCAGGCCTCCCAGGGCCGCCTGGTCCGGCTTGAGCTGGCTGTGCCGGCGACACAAGGCATAGCTGACGCCGGCTACTTCAAGGCTGCGGCGCCACACATCGCGCATTTTCTGTTCCACCACCTCGGAGCGGGCGTGGAAGATCTGTTCCATGACCAGGCCGATGGCCAGGTTGCTGCTGTAATTGGTGCCGAGCCGCGTGATGGCGGTGTGCAGGTCGGTGACTTCCTGAGTCGCCCTCAGCAACGGGCTGTTGACCACTTTGATCAGGCGCGCCGACAGGGCCGTATCACGACCGATCACCTTGCTCAAGTGGCTGATGCTGATCTCCGGGTCTTCGGCGGCCTGACGAATCTTCATGGCCACCTCCGGTAATGTCGGCAGAACCAGGTCATCGTTGTCGATGGCCTTCACCAAAGCCTGTTGGACTTTTTCCGCCAGCTGGTTCATTCATGCTCTCTAGGGTGTCGCAAAAAAAGGTGCAGCGATCAACGCTGGATCTCGCGATCGCGATCCAGCGCGTAGGGCAGGTCGAGCAACTGCAGGCCGGGGCCTTCCAGGCTGCCTAAACGGATGTCGCCATTGTCGGCAGCTTCGGCTTGCAGCACGGCAAGAAGTTCAATTGACTGGTCGGCTTTTGCCGCGATGACCACTTCGCCAATCGAACTGTTATGGCTGGGGGCAAACAGTGCGGTGCCTGGCTCGGGCAATTGGGCTGCAACCATGCTCAGGCGGTACAGGCGGCGCTTGAGTTTGCCGAGGTACTGCATGCGCGCGACGATTTCCTGGCCGGTATAGCAGCCTTTCTTAAAGCTGACCCCGCCCACGGCTTGCAGATTGAGCATCTGCGGGATGAACAGTTCGCGGGTCTGCGGCATCACCTGGCCGATGCCGGCGCGAATCTGGCCCAGCAGCCATTCGTTCAGCTCGGCTTGCGGCAGGGTGGCCGCCAATTGGCTGAGCAGGCTCTCGGTGTGTTCGGCGGGTGCCCAGAGTTCCGCGCGGCCCGGCGATACACGGATGGCGATCAGCGTCTCGCTGCGCACCACGCTGTCGGTCTCGACCGGTAACGTCAGGCCAAGGGCGGATAAGGCTTGATCGGCATGCGCCAGGCCAAAACGCACCCACGCGGCGCTTTCATCGGTGAGTTTGGATTTGGAGAACACCGCGTATTTTTTCAGGTCCGCCAGTTGCGGTTCGAGCAGTTCGCTGGCCATGGCCAGGAGCACGCCGTCACCTTGTAACAGGATGCGAAAACTGGATTGCATCCGGCCTTTTTGCGTGCAGCGCGCACCCAGGCTGGCCTGGGTGTCACTCAGGTAATTGAGGTTGCAGGTCAACTGGCCCTGCAGGAACTTGGCAGCGTCAGCACCGCGGACGGCAAGAACGCCTTCGTGGGTCAGGGAGCAGAAGAAAGCAGAGTCGGCCATGGGTCATCGCAGGTTAAAAAGTCATGGGTGCATCATAGAGGGGCGCCCGGCAAATGCATAGTTTCCATGGGGCGCGACCAAAGCCGACTGGTCCGGTGCCGTCGGGCCTGTATACTTGCGCTCTATTTGAGGAGCGTTCCATGGTCGAAGATGTAGAAATCAATCGCCTCTACTGGCACAGCCGTCGTGGCATGCTGGAATTGGACGTGTTGCTGGTGCCTTTCACCAAAGAAGTCTATGCAACGCTCAACCAGGTGGATCGCGACCTTTACGTCCGATTGCTGGAATGCGAGGACCAGGACATGTTCGGCTGGTTCATGGAGCGCGCCGAATCGGAAGATCCGGAGCTGCAGCGCATGGTTCGGATGATCCTGGACCGTGTCCAGCCCAAGTAACCGTTTTGAATGCCGCTGGCAGGCCTCACGGCTGTTGCTGGCGGCGTATCTGCTTGCCCAGCTGCTCGCGCTGGGTGCCTGCCTGGTGGTCGACCTGCCTTTTGCCTCCCTTGGCCTGCTGGTGTGCCTGGCCCACGCCGCGTGGGTGTTGCCGCGACATATCCTGCTGACTCATCGCTCGTCGATTCGCGGCCTGCGCCGCGATGAAGAGGGCTGGCAATTGTTCAGCGCCGAGCGCGGCTGGCACAGCGTGCAACTGCGGCCCGACAGCCTGGCGCTGCCGCTGGTGGTGGTGCTGCGTTATCGCGTGCAGGGTGAGCGGTGGGTGCGCTCCCTTTGTGTGCCTCGCGACTCGCAGAGCGCCGATGTGCACCGGCGCCTGCGCGTACGCTTGAAGTTCAGTCGCCGTAGGTGGCTGGCACCAGAATAGTGTCGCGGGCCTCGGGCAGCATCTGCGGGTAGTCCAGGGTGTAATGCAGGCCCCGGCTTTCCTTGCGCTCCATGGCCGAGCGAATCATCAGCTCGGCGACTTGAGCCAGGTTGCGCAGTTCGATCAGGTCGCGACTGACTTTATAGTTGCTGTAGAACTCGTCGATTTCATCCAGCAGCAAACGCACCCGGTGCTGTGCCCGTTGCAGGCGCTTGTTGGTGCGCACGATCCCCACGTAGTCCCACATGAAGCGCCGCAGCTCGTCCCAGTTGTGCGCGATGATCACGTCCTCGTCCGAATCCGTCACCTGACTGGCATCCCAGCGGGGCAGGGCGGCCGGTACCGGGATGCGCGGCAGTTGTTCAAGGATGTCCGCCGCTGCCGAGCGCGCGTACACGAAGCATTCGAGCAGCGAGTTGCTGGCCATGCGGTTGGCGCCGTGCAGGCCGGTGAAGCTGGTTTCGCCGATGGCGTACAGGCCGGGCACGTCGGTGCGGCCGTGTTGGTCGACCATCACGCCGCCGCAGGTGTAATGCGCGGCAGGCACCACCGGGATCGGGCCTTTGGTGATGTCGATGTTGAAGGTCAGGCAACGTTCATAGACGGTGGGAAAGTGCGTCTTGATGAAGGCCTCCGGTTTGTGGCTGATGTCCAGGTAGACGCAGTCGATACCCAGGCGCTTCATTTCATGGTCAATGGCGCGGGCGACGATGTCGCGCGGCGCCAGTTCGGCGCGTGGGTCGAAGCGCTGCATGAAGCGTTCGCCATTGGGCAGCTTCAAGTGCGCACCTTCGCCGCGCAAAGCCTCGGTGATCAGGAAACTCTTGGCCTGGGGGTGATACAGGCACGTGGGGTGGAACTGGTTGAATTCCAGGTTCGCCACTCGGCAGCCCGAGCGCCAGGCCATGGCGATACCGTCGCCGCAGGCGCCGTCAGGGTTGCTGGTATAGAGGTAGACCTTGGCTGCGCCGCCCGAGGCAAGGATGGTGAAGCGTGCGCCATAGGTGTCGACTTCACCGCTGGCGCGGTTCAGCACATAGGCGCCGAGGCAGCGCTCGCCGGCAAGGCCCAGGCGTTTTTCGGTAATCAGGTCGACGGCGACGCGCTGCTCCAGCAATTCGATATTGGGCCGTTGGCGGGCCTGATCGAGCAGCGTCCTGAAGATGGCGGCGCCGGTGGCGTCGGCGGCGTGGATGATGCGGCGGTGGCTGTGGCCGCCTTCACGGGTCAGGTGGAACTCGAATCCACCGTCGTCGTTGCCTGCATGCTCATCGCGCGTGAAGGGCACCCCCTGGTCGATCAACCATTGAATGGCTTCGCGGCTATGCTCGACCGTGAAGCGCACCGCTTCTTCATTGCATAGGCCGCCGCCGGCATTGAGGGTGTCTTCGACATGGGATTGGACGGTGTCGGTGTCGTCCAGCACGGCAGCAACACCGCCTTGCGCCCAGAATGTCGAACCGTTGGCCAGGTCGCCCTTGCTCAGGACGGCAATGCGCAGATGGCCGGGGAGGGTCAGCGCCAGGCTCAAGCCGGCGGCACCGCTGCCGATCACCAGGACATCGTGTTGAAACTGTTGGCTCATTGAATGGATTCCGCAAAAAGCGATCCGGAGAGGAGGCGCAAGCAGGACGCCTGGATCGGCGAATCAAAGGGGCACACAGGCCACTAGTATATAGAGGGGTGGAGCGGCACAATAGCCAGGCATTCGTGGCATTGTGAGATTACGGTGCACAGCTTCGGTTTCACAGCCGGTCAGCGAGCGGGAACTTTTTGCATAGGCCCCGACTCAATAGCAGGTTGCCCGAAAGCTGGGAAGACGTTGTGTTTATTGGCCCGTCGGGAGCATTGGACGCGTCAGAAGACCGACGACAAGATTATTCGCGCAGCCGGCGTTGCCTGAGCTGCGTTTTTCGTGTGTGCCAAATCAGTGCGTGCCGGAAACTTGCTTGAAGGGGGAGAACTTTTGCGAAAAGCCCGAGTCTATGTTTGCAAGCCTGATCGTTTAGTTATGCAAGCCTCCTTCGAGTACAACGAGGAGTGTTCATGCTAACCCAGGAAGAGGATCAGCAGCTGGTCGAGCGCGTACAACGCGGCGATAAGCGCGCATTTGATCTGCTGGTGCTGAAATATCAGCACAAAATTCTCGGGTTGATCGTGCGGTTTGTGCACGACACCCATGAAGCGCAGGACGTTGCACAGGAAGCCTTTATCAAGGCATACCGTGCACTGGGCAATTTTCGCGGTGATAGCGCGTTTTATACGTGGCTGTACCGCATCGCCATCAACACGGCGAAGAACTATCTGGTGTCTCGCGGTCGCCGCCCACCAGACAGTGATGTCAGTTCAGAAGATGCTGAATTCTATGATGGTGATCACGGCCTCAAAGATCTCGAGTCGCCGGAGCGTGCTTTGCTGCGCGACGAGATCGAGGGAACCGTTCATCGAACGATTCAGCAACTGCCAGAAGATTTGCGTACGGCGTTAACTTTACGTGAATTCGATGGTCTGAGTTACGAAGACATTGCGAGCGTCATGCAATGTCCGGTGGGGACTGTAAGGTCACGGATTTTCCGGGCCCGGGAAGCCATCGACAAAGCCTTGCAACCGTTGTTGCAGGAAAACTAAAGACAGCGGCGACAGCCAAGAGAGGAACCGCCATGAGTCGTGATGCCCTGCAGGAATCGCTGTCCGCAGTGATGGATAACGAAGCGGATGAACTGGAACTTCGTCGAGTGCTCAACGCATTTGATGATGCCCAAACCCGTGATACCTGGTCTCGTTACCAAGTCGCTCGGGCGGTGATGCACAAGGATCTTCTAATCCCTCGTCTGGATATTGCTGCGGCCGTTTCTGCCGCGTTGGCCGATGAAGCCGTTCCGGCAAAAGCTGCTCGTGGTCCATGGCGTAGCCTGGGTCGTCTGGCAGTCGCTGCTTCGGTGACCGTCGCCGTACTGGCCGGTGTTCGTCTGTACAACCAGGACGAAATCGCAGGTGCCGAGTTGGCCCAGCAGACTCAGCAGCCGGTTATGGCCGGTCCGCAGGTCAAAGGCCCGGCTGTACTGGCTGGCTACAAGGAAAGCTCTGACACCGCCGGCCCTATGGCTAACGGTGTGCTTCAAGGGCAATCCGGCTGGCAGGATCAGCGCCTACCAGGCTACCTGCGCCAACATGCACAGGAAGCAGCTGGCAAGAACGCTGAAAGTGCCCTGCCATACGCTCGCGCAGCAAGCCTGGAAAACCGCTGAACCGTTAAGGAGCCCTATGCGCGCCATACCGCTCCTTACGCTTTTGCTCAGTAGTTGGTTTGCACTACCCGCCCACGCCGATGAAGCCCAAGACTGGCTGACTCGACTTGGGCGTGCAGAGCGGCAGCAAAGCTTTCAAGGTACGTTCATCTATGAGCGTAACGGCAGTTTTTCTACCCACGACATCTGGCATCTCGTCCAGAACGGTCAGGTCCGGGAGCGTCTGTTGCAGCTCGATGGTTCTGCCCAGGAAGTGGTACGGGTAGAGGGGCATGCACAGTGCGTCAGCGGCACACTTGTGGCCGGCCTGGGCAGTCCCCGTGACGCCGCGTCATATTCGCTGGACCCACAAAAACTCAGTCAATTCTATGATCTGGCCGTAATCGGCAAATCTCGCGTGGCCGGTCGTAATGCGGTTATCGTGTCGATTACTCCGCGTGACCATGACCGCTATGGCTTCGAGCTGCACCTGGACCGTGAAACTGCATTGCCCCTCAAGTCGCTGTTGCTCAGTGAGCAAGGGCAACTGCTGGAGCGCTTTCAGTTTGTGCGATTGAACACCTCCGCGCCACCCACTGACCATGATTTGCAGCCCAGCAGCGAATGCACCCCTGTCGCGATTGACCATAGCAATGCCGTGCAAGCGCCTGCCTCGAATGCGTGGCACCTGGATTGGTTGCCAGCTGGCTTTGAGCTGACGCGGAATGCGTCGCGCAAAGACCCTCAGACAAAATCCACCATCGACAGCCTGATGTATGACGATGGGCTTGCACGTTTTTCGGTGTTTCTCGAAACCACCAATGGTGCAAGCGTGTCGCAGACGCGGACTCAGCTTGGGCCTACGGTTGCGGTATCCCGGCATTTGAATACGGTGGACGGCGAGATAATGGTGACGGTGGTGGGGGAAATCCCGATCGGCACTGCCGAGCGCGTCGCATTGTCGGTTCGCGGTGAAAAGACCGCAGCCAAACCGTGAGTCGTTAATCCGGTGTTCATCCTGATCTTTCACTCTGCCCCCATGCCGGGGTGCCTGCCGAGAGCATGAAATGTCTGGATCAGCATTTTCACTTGCAAAAAATCCTTATGTTTTTTATAGGTCAGGGCTTCTCGGCCCTGGCCTTGTTTGTTCGCGGAACAAAAAATGTCGGTCGCGGTTTTCGGCGTTTTTTGAACCCTGTCGCTCAACCCTGCTCGTCGTAACGGGAGCTGTATGTCGATACCACGTTTGAAGTCTTACCTATCCATAGTCGCCACGCTGCTGGTGCTGGGTCAGGCCGTGCCCGCGCAAGCGGTCGAACTGCCTGACTTCACCCAGCTGGTGGAGCAGGCCTCGCCTGCGGTGGTGAACATCAGTACTACGCAGAAATTGCCGGATCGCAAGGTGTCGAACCAGCAGATGCCGGACCTGGAAGGCCTGCCGCCGATGCTGCGCGAATTCTTCGAACGAGGCATGCCGCAACCCCGCGCCCCGCGCGGTGGCGGCAGTGGCCAGCGTGAAGCGCAGTCCCTGGGTTCGGGGTTCATCATTTCGCCTGACGGCTACATCCTGACCAACAACCACGTAATTGCCGATGCTGACGAGATCCTCGTGCGCCTGGCCGATCGCAGTGAGTTGAAAGCCAAGCTGGTCGGCACCGACCCACGTTCGGACGTTGCCTTGCTGAAAATCGAAGGCAAGGACCTACCGGTGCTTAAACTGGGCAAGTCCCAGGACCTGAAAGCGGGCCAGTGGGTCGTGGCAATCGGTTCGCCTTTCGGGTTTGACCACACTGTCACCCAGGGCATCGTCAGCGCCATCGGTCGCAGCCTGCCAAACGAAAACTACGTACCGTTCATCCAGACCGACGTGCCGATCAACCCGGGCAACTCCGGTGGTCCGCTGTTCAATCTGGCGGGCGAAGTGGTAGGGATCAACTCGCAGATCTACACCCGCTCCGGTGGGTTCATGGGGGTTTCTTTCGCGATTCCGATCGACGTGGCCATGGACGTCTCCAATCAGCTGAAGGCCGGTGGCAAAGTCAGCCGCGGTTGGCTGGGTGTGGTGATCCAGGAAGTGAACAAGGATCTCGCAGAGTCGTTCGGTCTCGACAAGCCGGCGGGTGCGCTGGTCGCACAGATCCAGGATGACGGCCCGGCTGCCAAAGGTGGCCTGCAGGTCGGCGACGTTATCCTGAGCATGAACGGCCAGCCGATCATCATGTCGGCCGACTTGCCGCATCTGGTAGGCGCGCTGAAAGCGGGCAGCAAAGCCAAGTTGGAAGTGATTCGGGACGGCAAGCGCCAGAATGTCGAGCTCACTGTTGGCGCAATCCCGGAAGAGGGTGCGACCCTGGATGCCCTGGGTAACGCCAAGCCGGGTGCCGAGCGCAGCAGCAATCGCCTGGGCATTGCCGTGGTTGAGCTGACGCCTGAGCAGAAGAAGGCATTCGATCTCAAGAGCGGTGTGGTAATCAAGGAGGTCCAGGATGGCCCAGCCGCCTTGATCGGCCTGCAGCCGGGCGATGTGATCACCCACCTGAACAACCAGGCAATCGATAACACCAAGGAGTTCACCGACATCGCCAAGGCGTTGCCGAAGAATCGTTCGGTGTCGATGCGTGTGTTGCGTCAGGGGCGTGCCAGCTTCATCACCTTCAAGCTGGCCGAGTAGTCGTCCAGCCCAATAAAAAGCCCCGCCATCGAAGGATGGCGGGGCTTTTTTGTGCCCCTTTGATTGTTCCCTCGCTCCGCGTGGGAATGCATTCCGTGACGCTCTGCGTCACCATTGCGCAAGTGTCGGATCTTGCGCTGAAACCAGGACGCGGAGCGTCCCGGCTGGCATTCCCACGCAGAGCGTGGGAACGATCAAGCCCCGCCATTGAAGGATGGCGGGGCTTTTTTGTGGGCGATGGGTTTAGCTCATCATCCCTTTCACCAGGCGTTCCTGTTCGATCAACTCACGCTGGCGCGCATCGATTCGCGAGGACAGTGGGAAGTTGTTGCCGGCGCGGCGCTTGGCAAAGTCCAGTTGCTGGATGGCTTGCTGGAAATCGCCCACCAGAGCGAAGTATTCAGCGCGCGCCTGATGCAGGCCAATGATATTGCCCGACAGACCGCGCGTTTCGGCGACCTGATACCACACGTCCGGATCATCCGGGCGGGACTTGAGCAGGCCGTCCAGGGCTTTTTCCGCATCGGCGGTACGGTTTTGTTTGAGCAGCAGATCGACGCGTACCTGGTTCAGTGGATAGTTGCTGGGGTACTGGGTCAGCATGCGGTCGGTGCGTTGTTGGGCGTCCGGCATGCGATTGCTGGTGATGTCCAGCTCGATCTGCGCCAGGTTGTAGGTAATGTCGTTGGGCGCCTTGGCCAGCAGCGGCGCCAGGCTTTCCCGTGCTTCCTTAAGCTGGGTGCCCTTGATCTGGGCGATGGCCAGGCCATAACGCGCCACATCGTTTTTCGGGTTCTCATCCAGCTGTGCCTGGAAACGCTTGGCGGCCAGGCCCGGCGTGTCTTCATACTTCAGTTGCACCCGCGCGCGAATCAACTGATAGCGCAGGCTGTCTTCCTTGCCGCCAGGCTTGGCTTGTTCCGCGCGGTTGCGGGTGTCGGCAATCCGCGATTCGGTGACCGGGTGCGTCAGCAGGAATTCCGGTGGCTTGGCATCGAAACGGTACTGGCGCATCAGGCGCTCGAACATGGTGGGCATGGAGCGCGGGTCGTAGCCGGCTTTCTCCAGGTTGAGGATGCCGATACGGTCGGCTTCCTGTTCATTCTGGCGAGAGAATCGACGCTGTTCCTGGATCGCGGCGGCCTGGGAGCCGGCAATCGCGGCAATGCCCGCATCGCCGGCACCGGCTGCGGCGGCAATGATGCCACCGAGCAGGGCAGCCATCATCGGGATCTGCATGCGCGACTGCGCTTCTACGCCCCGGGCAAAGTGGCGTTGGGACAAGTGCGCCAATTCGTGGGCCAGCACCGATGCGTATTCACCTTCGGTCTGGGCATTGAGGAACAGGCCGCCATTGACCCCAACGATCCCGCCGGGTGCGGCGAAGGCGTTGAGCTGCGGGCTGTTGATCAGGATGAATTCCAGGCGCCGGTCGTTGACCTGGCTGGTTTCCACCAGCTTGTACACGCTGGTTTCGACGTAATCCTTGAGCTGTGGATCATTGAGCTGCGAGACCTGGCCGCGCAGATAGGCCAGCCATGCGCGGCCCAGTTGATATTCCTGTTGCGGCGAGACAATGGCAGAACTGGCGTCGCCGAGTGACGGCAGCTCATCAGCGAAGGCCGGGGAGGCCAGCAGGCAGGCCAGCGTCAGCAGGGTAGGGCGCAAAAAATTCATGCACAAAGCCTTTCGACAAAGAGCTTACTGTAGCCGGACACTGAGCTTCGGACCAGATATTCTAAGCCGCTCAAATGTTTGCCTGGAGTAACACCATGATCGACGCTGTCGCCTTTGACGCCGAACTCGATGCCAGCGGCCTCAATTGCCCGTTGCCCTTGCTCAAGGCCAAGCTGGAACTCAATCGACTGGCCAGCGGTGCCGTACTCAAGGTCACCGCCACGGACGCCGGTTCCCAGCGGGACTTTCGCACCTTTGCCAGGCTGGCGGGGCATACGCTGGTCCAGGAAGAAGAGGCTGCTGGTGTGTACCGTTACTGGCTGCGCAAGGCCTGATCGCCTTGTAAGCGCCAATCAGGCCTCGTTCAGCGCCTGCGCCGCCGCCAACACCGCGTCTACGTGCCCCGGCACTTTCACGCCGCGCCATTCCTGACGCAGTACACCTTCGCTGTCGATCAGAAAGGTGCTGCGATCCACGCCCAGGTATTCCTTGCCGTAGAGCTTCTTGAGCTTGATTACATCAAACAGCTGGCACACCGCCTCGTCCTTGTCGCTGATCAACTCGAAGGGAAACGCCTGCTTTGCCTTGAAGTTCTCGTGAGACTTCACGCTGTCACGCGACACGCCGAACACCTCGGTGTTGGCGGCCTTGAACGCTGCGTACTGGTCACGAAAGCCCTGGCCTTCGGTGGTGCAGCCCGGCGTGCTGTCCTTGGGGTAGAAGTAGATCACCACTTGCTTGCCCTTGAGGGCTGCGAGGCTGAAGGTCTGGCCGCTTGTGGACTGGGCTTGGAAATCGGCTACAGGTGTGTCGATGGCTACCGGCATGAGTCCTTCCTTACATTGGGTTCTGTGGGCGCCATGGTTCGATCAGCGCGTCAAGGTTCAGGGCATCGGCGAAGTCCAGGAACTGGTCGCGCAACCAACTGATCTGCACGCCGGCCGGCAAGGTCACAGTGAAGGTGGCATTGAGCATGGTGCCGCCGGTTTGCGGCGCCTGATAGGTGTCGCAGGTCAGGTTCTCCAGTTCGACGTTGTGGTCAATGAAGAACTGGCACAGCTCGTTGACGATGTCCGAGCGATAGGCCGAGCTGACATACGCCACATAAGGCAGGGCCTGCGGGCGGTTTTCCAGGGCAGCGCTGCGCACTACATTGACGGTGAAGTCGTGCTTCTTGGCCAGGCCCGGCAGGCCGGTCTCAAGGCGCGCCAGGGCGTCCCAGCTACCAGAAATCTGCAGCACCAGAGCGCTGCACTCGCCATGGCGGGTCAGGCGCGAGGTCACCACGGCGCAGCGGTTCTCATGGCTGGCGCGGCACAGGACGTTGGTCAGCTCCATGGGGTTGGCGCCGAGGGCACTGATAACAAGGAATTGTTCGCGAACTGTGGGGGTGGACATGCAGCCTTCCTAAAGCGATGAGCGGTCGATACCGCCAGGGCGGTACCGATCAAAGGATCAAGGGTAGCGAAAAGCGTCGCCAAGGGCTAGGAGGTGGCGTTTTCATTGCGTGAACGACCTGATTCAGGCGCTGCTTTGGCCCAATGATGGCATTGCCCGTCGTTTAGTTGCGCCATAACGCATCCTCGCACGGTACTTCGCTTGTACAAGCATCTTGGCGCCAGTACCATTACGGCTCTCTTTTTCCGGCAGGAGCGGTTGCATGATTGCGGGCAGTATGGTGGCACTGGTCACACCCATGGATGCACAAGGTCATCTCGACTGGGACAGCCTGGGCAAACTGGTGGACTTCCACCTGCAAGAAGGCACCAACGCCATCGTGGCGGTCGGCACCACCGGTGAGTCGGCCACCCTCGACGTGGAAGAACACATCCAGGTGATCGAGTTCGTGGTCAAGCGGGTTGCGGGCCGTATCGCCGTGATCGCAGGTACCGGCGCCAACTCGACGCGGGAAGCGATCGAATTGACCCGCAATGCCAAGAAGGCCGGCGCAGACGCCTGCCTGCTGGTGACGCCGTACTACAACAAGCCGACCCAGGAAGGCTTGTACCAGCACTTCAAAGCCATCGCCGAAGCCGTCCAGATCCCGCAGATCCTCTATAACGTACCGGCTCGTACCGCGTGCGATATGAAGGCCGAGACCGTGATCCGCCTGTCCACGGTGCCGAATATCATCGGCATCAAGGAAGCCACGGGCGACCTGCAACGCGCCAAGGACATCCTGGCCGGCGTCAGCAGCGACTTCCTGTTGTACTCCGGTGACGACGCCACCGCCGTGGAACTGATGCTGCTGGGCGGCAAAGGCAACATCAGCGTGACCGCCAACGTCGCCCCGCGTGCCATGAGCGACCTGTGCGCCGCCGCCATTGCCGGTGATGCCGTGACCGCCCGCGCGATTCACGAAAAGCTGATGCCGCTCAACAAGACACTGTTTACCGAATCCAACCCTATTCCCGTGAAATGGGCGCTGACTGAAATGGGCATGATGCCGGACGGTATCCGTCTGCCGCTCACCCGTCTCAGCGAAGCCTTTCACGAACCGCTGCGACAGGCCCTGCGCCAGTCCGGCGTCCTGGTTTAATTGAGGAAGCACTACGCATGAAGCGATTGGCCGGACTTTCCGCACTTGCCTTGATTATCTCCAGCACCAGTGGCTGCGGTTGGGTATGGGGCCCGGAAGGCTACTTCCGTGACCGTGGCAGCGATTACCTGGAAGCGCAAGCAACCAAACCGATGCAACTGCCGCCTGACGTGAACGTCGCCAAGCGTCTCGACCCGCTGCTGCCGATTCCGCGCAATGTCGCCGACGACACCGTCAAGGGCGAATATGTAGTGCCACGTCCGCAGCCGATCACGGCAGTGGCCGATGCGAGCGACTACAGCCTGCAAAAGAGTGGCGACAACCGCTGGATCGTGGCCCAGCGCCCACCTGCCGAAGTCTGGCCGGTGGCGGTGCAGTTCTTCCAGGACAATGGCTTTCGCATCGACGAGCAGCGCCCGCAGACGGGTGAGTTCACCACGGCGTGGCAGCAAGGCCGTGAGTTGTCCGCCAACATGGCCCAGCGCCTGTTGGCTGGCGGTGTAGCCGCCGACAGCGAGGCCCGTGTGCGTGTGCGCATCGAGCCGGGCGTACAGCGCAACACCAGTGAAGTCTATGTGGTCAGCGCCGAGCGCCCTGCCGGCAGCACGGCCAGCGTCGATTTCACGCCGCGCTCGGTCAATACCGGTGTCGACGCCGCGCTGGTCGACGAGATGCTGGCCAGCATGAGCCGCATCTCCGAGAAGGGCGGCTCGGTTTCCCTGCTCGCCGCACGTGATTACGACACGCCCAGCCGCGTCAGCCTCACCGAAGATGGCAGCGGCAACGTGGTGCTGAACCTGGGTGAAGACCTGGACCGTGCCTGGGCCAGCGTAGGTCGCGCACTGGAGCAAGGCCCTTGGCGCGTTGAGGACATCAACCGCAGCCTGGGTCTTTACTACATCAACGTGGCTGAAAAGGCCGAGAAAAAAGACGACGAGCCAGGTTTCTTCGGCAAGTTGTTCGGCAGCCAGCCGACCAAGGAAGAAGTCGAGACCCGCGCCGAGCGTTATCAGGTTCGTTTGAGCAAGGTCGGCGAGAGCGTGCAAGTCACCGTCGAGAAAAACATCAACACTGTCGCGCCAGCTGAAACAGCGCGCAAAGTATTGGGTGTGATTCAGGACAACCTGGGCTGATCCGATGCGTTTTGCTGTTCTCGGTAGCGGTAGCCAAGGGAACGGCACGCTGGTCGCCCATGACGACACATACATATTGGTCGATTGTGGTTTCTCGTTAAGAGAAACCGAGCGGCGCCTGCTGCGCCTGGGGGTTCACCCCGCGCAGCTGAGCGCGATTCTGGTGACCCACGAACATGCCGACCACGTGCATGGCGTGGGTTTGCTGTCTCGACGCTACAATCTTCCGGTGTATTTGAGTCGTGGCACATTGCGCGGGATGCGCAAACCCATTGAGCCCGCAGGTTTCCTGGCCGGTGGCGAGCAACTGCAGATCGGCGCCCTGAGCATCAGTGTCGTCGCCGTCGCTCACGACGCCCAGGAGCCGACGCAATATGTATTCAGTGATGGTGAGCGACGCTTCGGCGTGCTCACAGACCTGGGTTCCTACTGCGCGAAGGTGCTGGACGGTTACCGCGACCTCGATGCCTTGATAATCGAGTCCAACCACTGCCGAGATTTGCTGGCTCGCGGTCATTACCCCTACTTTCTCAAGCAGCGGGTGGGCGGCGAACTGGGACATTTGAACAACCATCAGGCGGCGTACCTGGTGTATGAGTTGGGCTGGCAAGACCTGCAACACCTGGTCCTGGCCCACCTGAGCAGCAAGAACAACCTGCCGACGCTTGCCCGGCAATGTTTTGTCGACACCCTCGGGTGCGACCCGGACTGGCTGCAACTGGCCGATCAAGATTCAGGGCTCGACTGGCGCCACATCGCCTAGCCCACCTCACTCAAAGCGGAGCCCATCATGGAAAAACGTGAAGAACTCTACCGCGGCAAAGCCAAGTCGGTATACAAGACCGACGACGCCAACCGCCTGATCCTGCTGTTTCGCAACGATACCTCGGCGTTCGACGGCAAGCGCATCGAACAGCTTGATCGCAAGGGCATGGTGAACAACAAGTTCAACGCCTTCATCATGCAGAAACTCGAAGAAGCCGGTGTTCCGACCCAATTCGACAAACTGCTGGGCGATAACGAATGCCTGGTCAAGAAGCTCGACATGATTCCGGTCGAATGCGTTGTGCGCAACTACGCCGCCGGCAGCCTGGTCAAGCGCCTGGGCGTGGAGGAGGGCCTCAAGCTCAACCCTTACACCTTCGAGCTGTTCCTGAAGGACGATGCCAAGGGCGACCCGTTCATCAATGAATCCCACGTCGTGGCATTTGGTTGGGGCACGGCTGAACAACTGGCGCGCATGAAAGAGTTGTCCCTCAAGGTCAACGACGTGCTGAGCAAGCTGTTCGACGACGCCGGCCTCCTGCTGGTGGATTTCAAGCTCGAATTCGGCGTATTCCACGATGGCTCCATCGTCCTGGGCGACGAGTTCAGCCCGGACGGCTGCCGCCTGTGGGACAAGGACACCAAGAAGAAGATGGACAAAGACCGCTTCCGTCAGGGCCTCGGTGACGTCATCGAAGCCTACGAAGAAGTCGCCAAGCGCCTCGGCGTACCGCTTTAATCGACGCAAGCATCTGATAGCACGGAAAAAAATCGCCTTTGGGGTTTGCTTCCGTGATACACACTGTTATGATGCGCGCCGTTGGAGAGATGCCAGAGTGGCCGAATGGGACGGATTCGAAATCCGTTGTACCTTCACCGGTACCTAGGGTTCGAATCCCTATCTCTCCGCCATTATTGAATACGACTAAGCCCCTGAAATGATTAAGCATTTCAGGGGCTTTTTCGTGCGTGTGCTTTTTTTAGGGCATTTTTAGGGCAAATATGTTGCTGAGAGCCAGCGTCTGCGAGGCTGGTTGTACTGGGGTTTCAGGCTGACATAGGATTCTCGGACGGCGGAAAAGGGGGGCTTGCTATACTTGGCGGTAGTCAGCGCACTGAGGCAGATAAGGCTAACTCACATATTCGTAAGTTTCATTGACTTCTTACATGTTCGGCACGCTCTTTGCTTAATAAAAACAGTGAGATACTACGCTTGTCAGAAACACCACAAAAAAATTCCACTAGCCTTCTCGTAGGTCAAACTCAAGGCTATATTACGTTTTAGGTAAACCTTATCTAAGGACAGGAGAGTCAAATGAAGCTTCACGATATTTTGTCAGCGCGTCTTCCAGAGATAGACGACTCGGTAAAGGAGTGCGTTAATTTGGGAGAGTGGTTGCTATTCAAGACTGAAGCCTCAATGGGTCAGCATGGAGCTGCGTTCTACCTCAAAACAGATGCTAGCATTTTTGAGCTTGATGACAGTGGTAGGTTGCTGCACGAGGTTACCCAGGGGGCTGATAGGCTTGAGATAGACGAGCTATTCTATTTTACGGATATCTTAAAGCCGACTTCGCTAAGTAATACTCGACTTTAAAATTATAGAAGCAGTGCTTAGGGATAAGTAGAATAATGAGTCTGATCGGTGGGAGCACGAAGTGGGTACTGTTTCTATCATCTAATGGGGACGCTGAACCGCGACATATTTTTGATCTTGCGTATGGCGTTTTATGTCTAGAGCGTGCTGGTGTAAGTATGGCGAATATTGCCATTTACATTGATGGGGCAGATCGAGTTTCAATCGCTAATTTTATCAGGAGCGGAACAGCTTCTTCGTTCGTCGTTAAAGAATCTAAGGATTTTTTCGTTGACCAATTGAGTAACACTCACGAAAATCTCGTAATGTTCGTTACGGGGCATGGTGGTCCCGATGGTATTGATGCAGTAAAGCCTATTTCACCATATGTATTATTGAATTGCCTGAAGTCGTCGCCCAGTCTTAAAACAGCAGTCGTTTATCTTGGGCAATGCTATGCAGGAATTTTCAATTACATAGGGGCTGGAAGAAAACAGTTAGGTAATGGAGTGGTTGATCCGGACGTAATTTTTATCGGGGCAACTAACCTTCACGAAAGTCTAAGTTCATCGACTCAGGAAACGTTTTTGACTGGTCCTTTTGCATGGCCAGCGAATCTTTTTCTCTTATTTGCGTTTAAGTGGTTCTCGAACCCGGTTGATGTAGATGGCGACGGTAAGTGTACGATTACAGATTCGTACAAATATGCTGGCGTATTTTCTAATGCTGCCAATAAGAATAATAAGGCCGCGGCCTTGGCGAAATCCGTAGACCTTCAAGCGCAGTGGATGGCTGCGAGAGCGGTTAACAAGGCAGCGCCATCTATGACGGCGGGTGTCGCAGAAAATGCCGAGTTCAGGCGTTACGCCTCACATCTTGCACTCCTATATGTTCATCAGGAGTGTTGGATTCTCAATGCTATTCCTTCGCAGCATATCGAAGTATAGTGATTTATAAGAAATTCGATTGCATATTGCTTGGTTTTAATTGGCAAGTTTTATACGGTTGGTAAAGAGTCGGAGTTTGTGCCGCAGTAAGCTGTACATACTCCGATTGATAACTAATCTTTTTGAGTTCGGTTTGCTTTATCTTACTCTAAACCCTAACATTTCCGACACGATACCCGCCATGCTCTTGGTGTCCTTCGGTATCCACCTCCCGTAGTGCTTTCTCACCATCGTTGTATCGGCATGACCGAGTTGGCGGGCAACCCATTCTATGGGTATGTAGCTCGACAGCATCTGACTGGCAAAGGTGTGGCGACACTGGTTAGCACCCCGATGCCGTACCTCAGCTTTTTTCAGATGTGCAGTAAACCAATTGCTCAGAGTTTTGCCATTCCAGAGCAGGCCGCTGGTAGAGCTGTGAAAAAGAAGTCTGACTTTCACCTTTTTGGATGTGATGTTGTCGCGCTGAATAACGGTAATCTCTTCGGCTACTGCTTCCTTCGCATCGGTAACTATCTCCCGCATCAGTTTCAAGGCAGGGTCTATGAGTTCGATTACTCGAACCCTGGAGCGTTCTTTGGGTACTTTAAACTCGCCAACAACCAATGCTCGACGGACATATACCAGGCCGGCTTCAATATCTACGTCTTCAACGGCGAGCCCGATCAGTTCGGAAAGGGACAGTCCTGCCCAGCAGTTAAACTCAATCATCCGGGTGTCAGCTCGTCGGTCGGGATCCGCTTTACCGATCAACTCGATTTCGGTGCGACTGAAGGGGTCGGCATGCTCTAGGTCGACGTCCGCCCCGACGTTACTAATCCTGTCGAGCGGGTTGGCCTTTAGGATGCCGTCGCCGAAGGCATCGGCCCAGACTCCACGGACGACGGTGAAAATGTCGTTCACTGTCTTCGGGGCCAGGCCTTGCTTAAGCAGTTGTGCTTGAAACAACTCGATGTCGCTCTTGCTAATGTCAACGATCCGACGCTTACCGAACTTCTTTTCAACGTGTACAGCCTTGCTCACGTAGTTGATGACGGTACTCGAAGCTTTGAGCGCACGCTGAACCTCCAGCCAGCGATCAATACCTTCCTTCACTGTGCGCTTGAACGACTCGGCATCGAGCACGGTGAGCTTCTGCTTGATGCGTGAAGGTGCGGGCAGCAGGTGTTCCAGGCTTTCGATGGTCACCCCGTTCGGTACGAGTGCCAGCGGCGCAGGGATGCCCTCGACCGCGATGGGCTTGCCGAGGGATTGGGCGAGGGTGACCAGGTGCTGTAGGGCTTGTTGCATCGGATGTGCTCCAGTGGGTGGCGCAACATCTTCGCCATCAAAGGCGCGAGCAAACCTGGCAAGCCGGTGATTGCTCAGCGGCCATCCATGGTCGACGTGACTTGGAAGGGCCAGACCGAACGCGGCGGCGCCGAGCTGTGGTTTGTCGGTACCGACACCGCGAAGGACTGGATCTACAACCGCTACGCCTTCGAGGACGGCCCCGGTTCGTTGCACTTTGCCAACGACCTGCCGGATGAGTTTTTCGCCCAGTGCGTTGCCGAGCGCAAGGTCGCCCGATACGTCAAAGGCTACAAGCGTATCGAGTGGGTCAAGGGCAAGGCTGAGCGCAACGAGGCGCTCGACCTGATGGTGTATTGCCTGGCGATGGCGCATTACCTCGGCATCAACCGGTACCAGGAACACGACTGGGAGCGGGTGCGACAGGCGCTGGCTCAGTCCGGTTTGTTCGACGATGTGTTGGGCGTCAAGCCCGTGCAGGGCGAGCGCGTCGACGCTGACGAAACACCGGCACCGGCACCAGTTGCGGCGCGTCAGTCGCTACCCGCACCGCCACCTGCTGCACCTGTCGCCCAACCGCGACCCGCTGCACCCCCACAACGCCGCAGCTCCACCAGCGGTTACCTGAAGAGACGCTGATATGTCGTTTACCCCGAAGCACCTCGAAGCCATCGAGCGCGCCATTGCACGCGGTGAAAAGACCGTGCGCTACAGCGACCGCACGGTGGAGTACCGCTCCATCGACGAACTGCTCAAGGCTCGTGACGAGATCCGCACGTCGCTGAGTCAAGCCGCCGGGCCGCGCTCTCGCGTGATCCGGCTTACCCACGGAGGCAAGGGAATCTAATGGCCCGACATTATCCGACGCTGACGCCACTCACGAATTCCAACGCATGGGCGCCCTGAATGGGCAAATCCTGGATGCGGACGGCAAGACTTCGCTGCTGGATATCTATAAGACTTTCGGCGTGGTCCGCAAGAAACTGACGATGGGCTTGGGCAACCCGGACACCGAGCTGCGTGTCCGTGCCGGTGAAGCGCTCGATATGCAAGAGGAAGCGCTGGGTAGTATCACCAGCACCGGTTCCCGCGCCTTCTGCGGCAAAAACTTCTGGAACAAGCTGATTGTCCACAAGTCGGTGAAAGAGACCTACCTCAACACCATGCAGGCCGCGTCGCTGCGTGGCGATGCCCGTGAAAGCTTCGAGTTCGGCGGGATCGTCTGGGAGCGCTATCGCGGTAAGGTGGCGGGTGTTTCGTTCGTCCACGACGACAAGGCCCTGCTGATCCCTGAAGGCGTCCCGGATCTGTACGTCTCGTCCTTCGCTCCGGCCGACTATATGGAAACGGTCAACACTCAGGGCATCCCCTACTACAGCAAGATCGAACCGCTGCCGTTCAACAAAGGCGTGGCCGGTGAAGCCCAGTCCAACCCGCTGCACCTGTGCACGCGGCCCCTGGCGCAGATCCTGCTGGAACTCTAACCGTGGGCTTTCGCGACTTGGTCGCTGACGTCGACGCGGTGGTGTTCGAAACACTGGGCGATACCGCACGGATCGAGGGGCGCGAAGAGCCAGTACTCGGCATGTTCGCGGCGCCCTGGTTGCAGCCCAAGCTCGGCAAGCTGAATACCGGCTTGCGCGAGCCTCGGTTTGAAATTCGCGTCAGCGATTCGGAGGGCCTTGTGCGTGGGCTGTTGGTCAGCATCGATCTGCCTGCCTTGGATGGCGGCGGCGATTACGACCTGCTGCAGCTGGAGCCGAGCGGCGACGGTCTGGTGGCCCTGATCTTGAGGTTACGCCCATGAGTGTCGGTAGCTACTACAAGCCCTCCGCTGGCGGCGGGATGATCTCTATCCAGTCCTCGGCCGCAGACCTCCAGGCGTTTCAGGACTTCGCCAAGTTGGTGCCCAAGGCAGCGGCTACGGCGCAACGTCGAGCGATCAACAAGACTCTGGGGTGGTTGCGCACGCACATCGCCCGGGCAGTCAGTCGCCAGGAGCGCATTGCTGTTGCGGCGGTGCGTCAGCGGTTGCGCAGTTACCCGATGTCCGGCGGAGCTGCGAGCGGCAAGCTGTGGTTTGGTTTGAACGCCATTGAGTCCAGCCGAATCGGACGAGCGCGGCAGACCGGCAGTGGTGTTTCGGTGGCCGGCCGGCGGTACCAGGGCGCGTTCCTGAAAAAGGTCTACGGCAACAAAGCAGACATCTGGATCCGTACTGCGAGCAAGCATTTCAACGCAGACGATTATCCCGACAGCACGGTGTCACCCGGTCGAGGGCCAAGTTCAGGGTGGGTTGCGGAAAACGGCAGCCGCTTCCCGCTGGCTAAGGCCAAAGTGTCTCTGGAGCAGGCCCGTCCGCACTTTGAGAGCTGGGTACAAAAGGCCGATGAACGCTTGCTGGAGATCCTGAAACAGGAACTCAACTATGAGTTGCAGAAATACCTCAAGAGGATCGTGTAGGGGATCGCAATTCGCACAAAGCCGTGGCGACTAAGCATCAGAACAAAAAGGACGGCAAATTGGCGGTGGTCACCATCGACAACGACGACGCCCCGGACGGCTTGCCGGCGGTGCACACGGATCGGCATATCTATCCGAACAAGACTGCTGCTGAATCAGCAGCCAAAGCAAGGTTAGCGGCATTCAATCGCTCTACCGCCGACGTGCGTTTCGAGATGCCTGGCCGGACTGACATTTTTGCCGAGCGACTGATCAACGCCCAGGGCTTCAAGGTCGGGCTGGATGGCGAATATCTGGCGGATTCGGTGGAGCAGGTGTTCACCCAATCTGGCTGGTCGACCACGGTCGAGTGCAATGCCGGCAAGAAAGGCAAATCCAAGGGTAAGAAAAAGAAGGAAACGAAGCCGCTCAAGGTCGTGAGCGTCGAGAAGCTGTAATGCAATCCACCGCCGCCTGAGTGCGGTATTTTTTTGTCCGGAGTTTTTATGTCCATCACTGAACAACAGCTACAACGCATCATGCCAAACGCCCGCCGCCAAGCGGGCGTTTTTGTATCTGCCCTGAACGCCGCAATGGCGCATCGGCAGATCAATACACCGAAACGCCAGGCCGCCTTCCTGGCGCAGCTTGGTCACGAGTCCGGTCAACTGCAGTACGTCCGCGAGCTGGGCGGGGATCAATACCTGAGTAAATACGATACCGGCACTCTGGCTGCCAAGCTTGGTAATACGCCAACTGCAGATGGTGATGGTCAACGCTATCGTGGCCGAGGGTTGATCCAGATCACCGGCCACGACAACTATCTGCGCTGCAGCCTGGCACTGTTCGGCGATGAGCGATTGCTGCGCACACCCGAGCTGCTCGAGCAGCCGCAATGGGCAGCAGAGTCGGCGGCGTGGTTCTGGTCCGTGAATGGGCTGAATGCGCTCGCGGATCAGGACCAGTTCAACACCATCACCCGCCGGATCAATGGGGGCCTCAATGGCCTGGAGGATCGGCTGCTGCTGTGGGCCAGGGCGAGGGCGGTGTTATGCGTTTCTTCGATCTGATCCCCGCGCAGTTCCGTTTCGCCGCCGTCGGCGTGCTGTTGTTGATGGTGATTGCCGGATCTGCTGCGTTGGCCTGGACAGCCCAGGACTGGCGTTATGGCCGCGAGCTGGAGCGCCAGGCCCGGCTGCAGGCGGACACCCTTAACGAGTTATCCCAAGCGTCTGCCGCCGTACAGCGTACCGAGCAGGACAAGCGCCTGGCTCTTGAGCAGCGTCTGCAGAACAAAGACGAAACCCACTACAAGGAATTGACCGATGAGCAAACCAAGCAGGTTCGTCTGCGTGATCGCTTGGCTACTGCTGATCTGCGGCTGTCAGTCGTACTCGCCGCCACCGAAACCACCGGCAGCTGTTCAATGTCAGCCACCACCGCCACCGGCCGCGTGGTTCATGGCCCCACAAGAGCCCAACTTAACCCAGCGCATGCTCAACGAATTATCGGAATCACCGATGCCGGCGACCGAGGGTTGATCGCCCTGCGGGCCTGTCAGGCTTACGCAAAAGAAGTTTCTACATCGAAATAAAAGGAGCGGCCGGGCAGGATGCGTCAACATCCAATCCGGCCACCTTCCCCGCAGATCGTCCCTGCAAGTCCAGCCAAGGCTCCTGCTTCGTGCACAAAGCGGAGCGAGCCTAGCACTGTTTATCCATACAGCAAAGGTCTTGCTTTTTTATGTCTACACCCATCATTCCTTGGATGGGCGGCAAACGCCGCCTGGCCGACCGCCTTATCCCGCTCTTCCCGCCACACGAATGCTACGTTGAAGTCTTTGCCGGCGGCGCCGCGCTCTACTTCATGCGTCCCCAGGCAGCGCCTGTTGAAGTTCTTAACGATATCAACGGCGACCTGGTGACGCTGTACCGCGTCGTGCAGAACCACCTGGAAGAATTCGTGCGCCAGTTCAAATGGGCGCTCAGTTCCCGCCAGGTGTTCGAGTGGCAGAAGATGACCCGCCCGGATACCCTTACCGACATCCAGCGCGCTGCGCGATTCTTTTACCTGCAGCACCATGCCTTCGCCGGCAAAGTGAAGGGGCAAACGTTCGGTACTGCAACCACGGGGCCGGCCATCAACCTGCTGCGGATCGAGGAAAATTTGTCTGCAGCTTGGCAGCGGTTGTCCGGCACATACGTTGAGAACCTTCCTTGGTTGGACTGCGCTGAGCGCTACGACCGTGCCCATACCTTCCACTACATGGATCCCCCTTACTGGCAGACGGCGGGCTATGGCGTTGACTTTTCCTTTGAAAATTACGAGCGCATGGCTGACTTCATGCGTCGCTGCAAAGGAAAGGTCATGGTCAGCATCAATGATCACCCGGACATTCGGCAAGTGTTCGAGGGTTTTCATTTTGAGACTTTGGACATCCGCTACACCACATCCAACCAGCGACAAGGGAGTGGCGAGGTTAGCGGAGAACTTGTAATCATGAACTGGGAGCCAGCTGTACTAGGATCTCTATTTTAAAGTGACAGATTAGGGCAGATTCTTATTCCGCCCTATGCCAGCTATTTTTTCAGTGTTTGGATTCTCCAATAAATTTCTGGACAGTTTTAAGCATGGATATTTGGGTTTTTAAATTTTTAGATTGTGTTGGTAAGGAGATTAAGTTTTTTAACTCTTCAGTTGTAGAGTATTTGAAAGGGTTTATTATGAAAAAATTTAATAGGTGTTCAATGAATGAGCAGAGGTGATAATTTTTAAGTTCTATATTTATTGGCGGGTGACCTCCGTGAATGTGATTGTTTCGTGATGTGCGTAGAGATTCTAATATCGCTTGATGGAGTGCTCTGTCTTGAAAGAAGAATGAAGCTCTCTTTATGAGGGTGGCAGATTCATGAGTCATTGTTAAGCGTTCTAGTGTTGACCATAGTTTCATGAATCGTAACTCGGGATCTTTTCGGTCTGTTGCGTCGACATAGTTGTTTAATGCTGAAAATAAATGAGGAAGATATAAGCATTTTTTTAATAGTGCGATTTTACTTTTCAAGTTGTCGATTGTTTTTTGGGGTGACCTAAGGGTTAAAGCTTGATCGTTACGAAAGGAGGGGTTCATCCAGCACTCGCCCCTTACGCTCTTCCCACTAATATAATGTAGGGTGTGGACCTGTCCGCATTGGATTATGCTATTTGTTGGGTATTCATATTCGCTTGACTGAGCAAGTAGCTGTCTGTTTTTTTTAAATCCAATTTGAAATATAGCTCTGGCACAGCTTAATGCGCCAGTCGCGTTATTTACGGCATGCTCCGTGTTTGTGGCGCTAGTAGTTATACATACAAAGGTGTAGTTTTCTTGATTTTTCAGCTTCCGATCTTCATGGCTTAAGAGAGTTTTGTCTCTGGCGGCCTGGTATTTTTTTGGTATTGAATTGTGGAAGCTTATTCGGCAGTTATTAATTGTTATTGTTGGTAGTAAGTATATGTTTTTTATGTTGATTTGCGTAATTATCCTGTATTCTTCTTTCTTTGTGGCTTTGAGGTGGCATGCCTTGTCAAATTCTATAGTTAAATTGTTAGTGTTAGTGATTTTATCCTTTTTGTAACATTTTTCTATTGCTTCTTTTAATGTTGAATAGAGGGTTTCTTCATCAAGATCGTGACTGTGTTTTATTAAGCCGAAGAGGGGGTCAAGATAAAAGGTGGTCTCGATTTTGTAGCTTAAATTTCCGTCAGGTCTAAGGGTGTAGCTATCACGAATTATATTTATAAGTTCAAGTGCGTACGCCGAATTGATCCACGTTGTTTTCAAGTTTATCTCCTATGTATCGCACTTTAAATCTATGAGGTTTAATTGGGTTGATTGGGTTTCGAAGTTTGAGTTTTGCTTTTTTCTAAAGGTTTTGTTGCTTCCAGTTTTGAATCGTTATTTTCTATCCAATGTTCAAGACATTCGAAAGCTGACGGTGACTCTACGTTATACTCCGAGTAAAATACATCTATGCAGGCGCGAATAGCGTCGAGGTGACTGTTGCCGTATAGCGCTATCCATCGATTGCTGAAAATAGTAACTTGGCTCTGATCGCTTTTTTCTGAGTAGCCGAATAACATACCTTCGTAGTTGGGGTGTGCGCTTTCTGAGAGTGCGCTGTACCATTTAAAAATGCCGGGATAGCGTTTATCAGCCTTTTCAAGTATCGTTAAAATATTGATGGATTTGTGAGGCGTGCTATCGTCTCGTGACCCCATTAAAAGCTTTGTTGAGTGATCGGAAAATTCATGGAAACTCATATTGCCAGCAACTACTTGGCGCATACTTCGATTTAGATGGATAAGGACTGCAATAGTCTCGAATGCGCTTCGAAGTAAAATTCGTGCGCCCAGCGAATGAGAAGAGTTATGAAGGTGGTAAGATTGCGCAAGTAAATCCTGTAATCGCCATGCGACTGACTCTCGCAGGAGTAAGCTGCGCCACGGGGCCTTCCATTTGTGTACTAGTTTGTTTCTTGAGAAAAGACCGCCGACGTCAATCTCGTAACAGAGATCTGCTTTCCAGTCGGCTAGGGCTTTTGCGATATCCTCCACGAAACCTCCTTATAATTCATGAATTGAAGGCCAGTTATGTAGGGAAGCTGATCTGATCTTAGTATATAGAGTTGGGCAGTACTGGCAGCATAAATCAGCTCCTTGGCTTTCACATTTCCAATAGCCGTTGGCAACGGCCTACCTATCGAATTCATCTGCAGACTGACAGCATTCCTTAGGAATTTCGTTAGCCTGGGCAGGTGTAAGCCTTGGGGTCAATCCATTCCCTCGCGTGCTCGAGTGTCAGCACGAAGGGCTTTGAGATTTTCGTTTTAGGGGAGTAATTGGAATTCCTCTTTAGGGATGCTCGTTAGGTACTTCTCAGCGTTTATTGCGAAGCTAGCGCTGTGGATGCATAAATTACTCAGTAGAAAGAAAAAGTATAGAAGAGTCCCCTGTTCGGACTTCGTTAATACCCAGTTAGAGTATGGGTGGGAATCTCTGAGATTCGATGGGGTCATTGAGTCGGGTATGTTGTCGAAGTGTAAGAAGCCACTTTTAAGAATAAACACTCCGTCTATAGAAGGAGAGGGTGTATCAAATCGCTCAGGAAACTTAACTTGTGGTGACTCTATGTGCAGAGCTTGGTGCGTGTTTTTTATCCAGTTGTAAGTTGTTTCGAGTTTTGCTGGTCCGGCGTAAGCGACTACGAAATTCACTATTGCCGGAAGTGCATAGCCTATCTGAATGAATTTGAATACGTGAGGAGTTAGCTTTTTAGCATTTCGAGCTGCTTTTATTGCTTGCTCAAGCCCTTGCTCGTCAAGTGTGGACTTGACTTCTATTGTGGCTATAACTGACTCAACAAGGAATGCACAGATTCCACCGCCGAGATCCAGCTTAGGAAAGTCTTTTCGGTAAATAACTATATCAAACTGGTTTCGAGGTTCGTTTGGGATAGATGAGGAGTCTATGATTTCTCCGGTTCCGATTGCGACCGTTGACGGAAGATGAGCTTCAAGAAATTCTTTAATAAATGCCTCGCGTGGAGTGCCTTTATGCAAGCTATGACCACTGTTTGCACTTATCTTTGAGCTGGCTAGTATTTTATCTTCAACTGCACTCATGTGACTGAATAGCATTCTCTGTTCTTCCATTGGTTTTCGGTGCAGGCAGAATGACATCTCTAGCAGCATTAAGGAAAGTGAAAATTCATACCGGTGATAAAGGCTAACCTATACGTGAGAAAAAGTAATTTACTCGAGCCTAGGTAGGTGGAGATCAAATAAATTAATATTTCCCATCATGCGGCTTGCTGATGGCTAGCTAGATTCTTAGGCAGAGAAGGCCGTCTGCGACTCTCGACGGCTTTCCGCAGCGCGGCCTCCAGCGCCAACTGATTTTCATAAAACCTTTCCAATAGGTCTGACAGTGAGTGTTCCGTCGCCATTTTGCTTCACTTTTTTCGGTAAAGTTCAAGCATAGCCGTGGACTGGGTTAGAATCAGTTACCTGACACATCAGGCTTTTTGAGAAAAATGATGAATACAGAACTTACTGAACAAGAGATGCGCCGGGCGTTATTTGGGCAGGCCGAACCGCCTGCGCCAGTACCCAAATCGTACAAGCATGACATTTTCCTGGACGTCGTGGTGGAGGAGCCGATTAAAGCTGCGAAAAAGAAAGTCTCAAAACGCTTCACCCCTAGGCTGAAAGTCACGCTGCGTGTAGGAAATGAATTCGAAGGTGAAACGTATGAGATAATCCATGAGGCTCATACGCTGAGCACGCTCCTGGCAGAGCAGGAGGCTATCAAGGCTGCGAGGAAGAAGTTCAGATATGTGGAAGTGACATCAGTAATTTCGATGTGACAGTGACTTCACACAGCTCGCACCAAAACTTCGTTGTCCTACCATGTATCTGGCCGGTAATGTTGAACTGATATTTCGTGGACGGCATTATCGACCCTAAGCTGCCGGTAGTGAAAGGCAGAAGCCGGTCAAAAGCAGGCGGTGATATTCATCTTAATAACAGTATTTTCACACTGAAGTTGCATTAAAGTGAGTGCATTAGCCGAAGCCACCTGGCAAACTGGTATAAACATCCTCTCCCAAAATACTCTCAAGGAATTCCTGAGGTAGAATTCTCTCGAACACGTCAAGTACCGCGCGCATAACACCTAAATGCTGATCCCAATCTCCGCCCTCTACACGCCTCCATGATCCAGGCATGTACCTGACTAAAATGGACAGCGAATACAGGATGGCGAGAGAGGTCACTCTGTATTCTTGTACACCTCCTAGTACAGGCAAAATTAAAGCAGGACTACTCAGATAAGGACTCTTGTGCAACAGCAAGGCTTCATGCCAGTAATCTAATCCTGGATGATCTACTCGAACGCGATAGACGCTACCTGCTTCGGAGGTCTTAACCTTGGTCAGCTCGGCAAATGGCCAGTTCTGAGAAGCGATTCTTGCTTCGGATAGTCTCTGAGAACAATCTAAAAGAGATATGTAACTGCTTGCTGAAGATGAACCGTGTTGAGCGTCTAGGTCTGTTATATCTATATAGGGAGTAACCCACGCCGGCTCATTATCGTAAACTTGCATAAAGAGATCTTCGAGCTCGGGTATCGCTGATAGCAGAACTGACAACGACGCGAAAGATTGCGGAGGATACTTCGTTGTATTCTCTAGATCACTTGAGGTTTTAGCCTTTGCTTTAGGAAAAAAAGAGGTGTCGTAACCTAAAAAGCTGACCCATTGCGGGAAGAAGCCAGTCGCTAGGACCCCTACGTTTAAGTCACCAAAGCTACCTGTCTCCGATGCAAGTGCGAAAAGCCCATGTCCCTGCTTAGTCATTCCCTCTAGCTCGTCCAAATCAGCAGGCCCGCTAGGTGTTGCTAGGATTTCCGCGAAGGCTAAGCTCAGGGTTCCGTAATAGAGACTTAAGACTCGCTTGTTAAGACTCTCATGCGGCGCACCTTTGTAATAGTCAGCGGCGTTACCTAACGCAAACGCTATACCAGACGCCTTGGACTGCACCTGGCAATCAGTTAATATGACCCCATCTCGTTCAGATCGTCGCACTACAAGCTTCCTAGCTAGCTCTAAACTGGAATATTGATTTAGGTGCGACCAAATGCCTGCCAGCGGACTCTCTGACACTATTCTTTTGAATGCCTTGTTCGGAGCCGGAGCTTTTCTACCTACTTTTGCAGGATCAAGTTCTCTGTTCCACTGGACCAGTAAAGGAAAAAAGTCTCCCACGTATGACACTGGGATCGATATTCCACGTGCGAAATCTTCAACGTGGTAGAGCTGACCATTCGTAAAAATGTGGCTGACTTTACCTTCAAGGGCTTTGTAATGACGATTATCGGTTGCTGAGGTGTACATGAGAGCCACCGCATGCTTTTTGCCGGCTTTCTCAGCAACGATAACGAGGTACTCACCCTCTTCAGACTCTTCCGCAATCGTTGAAATCCAGCCATGAGACGATAAGGGCTTGAGGATTTGTCGATTGGCGGCATCCCGTAAGATCCCCATGCGCAACTCTATACCACTTCCTCCCATAGGCCTTCTCCGTCGTTCTCATATATTGTTAGCGCTCGATACTACGCCAAATCCGACTGCAAGCAGCTTTGTTAGTGTTGATAACTGCGAAGTCACAGCGCACCGACAGTACACCATTGTGTTTTTACACACTCTGGGCCGATTGCAGCCTATCGTGACGGATAGCTTTTTGAAAATTGACAACTCATTATCGGCCCCAATTTTTCGATGCTGATAATTGACTACTTTTCGCCGAAAAATCCTCCTGGCTTGGGTCGAAGGCGTCGATCCGACTACCACCGCCTCCACCACGCCTTCTGAGAAACCACCTTTGGCGCTAGCGAGGCGATCTCAGAGCCTGCAATCTTTATCGGTGCGACGTCCATACCATCGAAGCTACCTAGACCCAGAGGGGGGCTTTCTGCTTGTAGAAAGCGAGTGATTTCTGCTGAAGCCACCGCATGCAGTAACGACGAGGGCGTTATATTGCGACTCAAGACGTGAATGCCGCTCTCTGGGTCATGCAGACCACTTGCGTCGGTGCCTTCAACGCCATCTATCAGAAGCGGCTGGATCATGACCGTCCCAAGCTCGTAGGTGATATCCAGATCACCGCAAACGCAACGCAGCCTTTGCAGTTCACCATTCGACGATACACACACAAAATCCAGCCCGTCGTCATCCGTGCAAAAGCTGCAAACGTGTAATTGAAGGCTTTTACTTAGCGCTAAATTCACATTCAGGAAAGCTCTCTTGAAGTAGTCGGCTAGCTGAGCATCCTTAAGCACTTTGTATATCCGCGATAGGGCTGCCAATTCTTGAGGGAGCTCAAGCGGTACATCCTTGATAGGTGGCATAGACGTAAAGGGCCATTTCCGCTCTTCGCCAGCTTTGAACGTGTCTAAGTAGAACGACGTGGCGCTTTCATCCTGATGCAATGACCATCCAATGCTCATCGGTAAGGTAGAAAGTGGTTCTAGCTCCGGCATCGCATTCATCGCATGAGCAACGACAAGGTACCCCATTGTTTAGGTCCTTCAGGTATAGGGCTGAATCGCCCCAAGCATAGTCGATACTTGAGTGTGTGCTATTGGCCGATTGCTGCCTGCGAGCACCTTGCGCTGCTCGCGTTGGGATTACCGGCTGCAAACTTGAGATCGCTTAGGCTTGGCCGGAACTCGAGCCCTTGAGCTTGGCTAAGCCCTGTTTGATGTAGCCGGCGTTTTCACCGATCACGAACAGAGCACCACGTACGTTATCACCGACCTCGCTCAAGCCTTGTTTCTCGCTTTGGAGGGCCAATTCCATCACGGCAGCTTCCAACGCAAGCTGATCGTCGTACATTCTTTCGAGCAAATCCGGTAATGAGTATTCCCCTGACATGTGCACTGCTCCGTCGAAAATAGCGAAGCATAGCAGTGGTCCGCCAGATTGCAGATTGCTTGGAAATAGCATGCAGATCGGCCGCTCCGCTTTTTGCGATCAGCGATAGCGTTAAGGCTGCGTCCGATTCGTCATCGGACGACATGGGAACTCGAACTGTCTACGGTTGTGTGCATTGTGGCGGATGACACGCTTGCATTGAGTCTCGCAATGCGGCTTCCATATGCGCGCTCAGTCTTAGGGCAAATTTAGGGCAAAACTCAGGCCGCTGTAGACCGTTTCTGCCCTTGCCGTCCACCCAAAACACAATACAATTGCGGCCTGGAGCGGGGTGTGGGGTGTGCAGGTCGGGTTCGAATCCCTATCTCTCCGCCATTACATGAAAAAGCCCCGTAGCTGCATAAGCTACGGGGCTTTTCCGTTTGGGGCGTCTTTTGGGCTATCAACCCACGGTTAGCTCAAGCGCTCATTCGCCTTGCGATAGGCCTGATCATGCTCCCGCTTATCCACGGCCACCACGACGACGGTAATTTCCTGATCGATCACTTGATAGATCAGTCTGTAGCCGCTACTGCGTAATTTGATCTTGTAGCAGTCAGGGAGTCCATGCAGGCGATTGGCTTCGTTGCGGGGGTTGTTCAGAATCTCCACCAGCTTCTTCTTGAGCTGCTGGCGGAGAGTGTCGCCGAGTTTTTGCCATTCCTTCAATGCGCGTGCATCAAAATCAAGGCTATAGGTCATCTAACGAGACCTTCACTCGCTGGGGAGATGCCAAGCGTTCACGTACCGTGGCCATCAAGGCCTCATCCTCTTGCGTCATCAGCACGGGCTTGAATGGCAGCTGACCACGCTCGGCGACGTACTGCAGCGCCTGACGCATCAGCTCGGAGGGCGTGACGCCGAGCTTCTCCAATTCGAGATAGGCGCGCGCTTTCAGGTCGTCATCAATACGAACGTTGATAGATGCCATGGGAAAAGTCCTCCTGTAATGACGTTGGTCATTACATTGGATGAGGTGCGTCCCTTTGGCAAGTCTGTCTGGACATACGGCAATCGCTTTCATTCTTTGATCCTACTTTTTACCCTTCGGTTTGGCTGGCGGCTTTTTATCCGTTTCCTTGACCGTCTCCCGCGGCCTTTTTTTTGCCTCACCTTCTGTCACGTATTCTCCTGTGACCGCGTCGCGATATCTCGTTGGCATATAAGCTCCCTGGCAAGTACGTCGCCAAACCGGCGACTCTTTTGAGGCTAGCTTAGCGGCCTGGATGCTCAAGTTTCACTGCGGGAATTCTCGTTACCAAGCCTTTCCGAAATAGCCGCTTACGACTTTAAAAGCGAGCGTGTAATCACGCTGACTACGTCTTTTCCCGTATCCGTTGAGTGCTCCTGAAGACAGGTCATAAGGCTTACACCTTATTCAGGACCGGACGCTGAAACAAAAAAAACCTGCCGAGCTCAATGCTCAGCAGGCTTTTTACATGATCGTTCCCACGCTCTGCGTGGGAATGCCGCCCAGGACGCGGAGCGTCCTGCTTTCAGCGCAAAATCCGGCACCTGCGTAATAGTGACGCGGAGCGTCACGGGATGCATTCCCACGCGGAGCGTGGGAACGATCAATGCTCGGCAGGCTTTTTAGTGTGTTGTCTGGTCAGGCTGGCTGCGCCGCCAGGCGATTGCTGATGTTACGACCCAGCACCAACACGGTGACGAAGCCTACGCCCACCAACGCTGTGGCCAGGCTCAACAGCACCGAAGTGCCCAGGTGGTCAACGATCTGTCCACCAAAGAACGACCCCAGCGCAATGATCACCTGGAACAGCGCAACGAATAACGGCATGCCACGTTCCACGTCCTGGGGCGCGACCACGAACATCCAGATGCTGGCGCACGCCGGGAAGGCGCCGAAGGCGAAGCCCCACAGCGCGATCAGCATCGTGGCGCCGATCATGCCGGTGGCGAAGTAGGGGAACAGGGCGGTGCTGGTGCCAATCATCAGCGCGACCAGCAGCAGGGTGTGACGCACGCTGCGATTGGCGGCGAAACCGGCAAAAATGTTACCTGCCACACCGGCCACGCCAAACATCAGCAACAGCGAGCCGATCGTCGGCCCGTCGAAGCCTGCGCTGTTCTTGAAGAACGGCGCGACGTAGGTGTAGGCGGCAAAGTGCGCGAGGCCGATCAGCAACACGGCGATCAGTCCGACTCGGGCACGTGGGTTGATAAACAACGCCGGCAAGTCACGCACGAGGATGGCCTTCTCCGGGTAGAGTCGAGGCAACAGGAAGACCTGCGCCAGCAGTACCGGTACGCCCAGCAGCGCGGTGACCAGGAAGGTCATGCGCCAGCCCATCAGGCCACTCAACCAGGTACCGACCGGCACGCCCAGTACGGTGGCCAGGGTCACGCCCATCATGATGATCGAGGTGGCTTTCGCGACGTCCACTCCCCTGGGGGCCAGGCGGCCGCTGAGGGCGATGGCCGTCGCCCAGAAACCACCGATGCTGATGCCCAGCAACACGCGCCCGAACAGCAGCAGGCTGAAGTCGCTGGCCAAAGACACCACCAGGTTGGCGATGATCATGACCAATGTCAGGCCGATCAGCAGGTAGCGGCGATCCATCTTGCCAATGATCACCGACAGCAGCGGCGCCGCGAGGGCGGCCATGATGCCCGGCAGGGTCACCATCAGGCCCGCGTGGCCGGCGCTGATGCCGAGGTCGCTGGCGACGTCGTTGAGCACGCCCACAGGCAGAAACTCGCTGGTCACCAGGGCGAACGCGCCCACGGCGACCGAAAGAATCGCCAACCACTGCTGTTTGACACTCTGTTGATTATGTTCGGGAAGGCCGCGAGGGGCCTGGCTGGCATTTGGCATGGTGTTCAGTTCCGGGGTGAGCGTCGCCTGAAGTCAGGCGAGGGGGAGGGAATTTGGAGCCGATTATAGAAACCAGTTGTAGTAATTGAGCAGGCGCTCGGTTCGATAGTAATCATCAGTGCAATCGATGCCACGCCCAAACGTATCGCTGTGCAGCGTGCGAAGAAATGATCTCTATTCAGTGTGACTGTGAGCGTCAGGGCTCATTACAGTTGATCACAAAGGGGTCGAAGATTTTCTGGCCATCGCGTGCGGCTTGCCGAACATCGAGAAACGTCAGGTCTTCGCTGACGACCTTTTTTGCGCGGCTTATCGACTTTCTTGATGGTGGCCATCGGAGCCTCCGAAGGGAATGTGTTCATGGCGTCCAACTCAAGTGAATAGTGATACCTGATCAAGCTGCAGCTTGGTCGGAGTACGCGCAGAACTGTATGTGTTAGGCATCATACCTTCAAGCTTCTTATAGAAGGGCGCGTCTGTTAACCGCGTCAGACAATTCCTCAAATGCTCGGTCGCGCCTGCTTATCGGAAACTCAAGGGTGCCGACCGCAACATCGTCAACATTCGCCACTTGTCTGCCCATTCAACGGCGCTAAGGCTTTGCTTCCAGGCCCTGGCGAATCCTCTCGAGCAGTTCATCGATATGGAACGGCTTGGTGATCAGGTCCATGCGTTCACCCAGGAAGTTTTGCCGATTCGCTGCATTCTCGGCGTAGCCCGTCATGAACAGGATCGGCAAATCGTTGCGCAGGCCACGGGCGAAGTCCGCCAGTTCGCGGCCGGTCATGTAGGGCAGGCCGACATCGGTGAGCAGCAGATTGATCGTCAGGTCAGTCTCCAAGCAGGCAATTGCTTCGTCACCGTCGGCGGCCAGGCTGCAGCGGTAACCGGCGTCTGCCAGTACTTCGGCGACAAAGCTGCGCACCGAAGGCATGTCTTCGACGATGAGTATGTGTTCCCCGTTGCTCTTGCCCGGTTTTGCCAACGTCTTGGTGGTCACCGAGGCAGGACCTTCCGCGGCCGGAAGCATGATCGTCACTTCAGTGCCCTGGCGGGTGACGCTGCGGATCTGCGCATCGCCGCCGGACTGACGGGCGAAACCGTAGATGGTCGACAGGCCCAGGCCGGTGCCCTGGCCCACTGGCTTGGTGGTGAAGAAGGGATCGAACACCTTGTCGATGACGCTGTGCTCGATGCCCACGCCGTTATCGCGTACCGACAGCGCAATGTAGGGACCGTCTTCCAGCTTGAGGTTGCCGTTGGAGTACGCAGGGTAGGTGGTCACCCAGATGTTGCCGCCTTTGGGCAGCGCATCGCGGGCGTTGATTACCAGGTTCAGCACTGCACTTTCCAACTGGATCGGGTCGACCATCGCCACCGCAGCGTTGTTGGTCAGCTCCAGTTTCAAGGTGATGTGTTCGCCGATGGTGCGCACCAGCAACTCTTCCAGGGAGCGGATATGCGCGTTGATATCGATGGGCCGCGTGTCCAACGGCTGCTGGCGGGCGAAGGCGAGCAAGCGGTTGGTCAGGCCGGCGGCGCTCAGGGCTGAACTGAGTGCGGCGTCCGCATAGCCCAGGACCTTATCGGTGCGCTGGCTTTCGATGCGCTTCTTGATCAGCTCCAGGCTGGTGATGATACCGGTGAGCAGGTTGTTGAAATCGTGGGCGATGCCGCCGGTGAGTTTGCCCAGGGCGTCCATTTTCTGGGCCTGGAGCAGCTGCGCCTCAGTGCGTGCCAGGCGGGTCGCCGCGTTGGCGAGTTCGGCCTGTTGATGACGCTCGCGATGGCGGTATTCAGTCACGTCCTCGACAAATACCAGGCTCAGCTCGGCACGGTCATAGGGCGAGATCTGCCATTCGGTTTCGCGCAGTTGGCCGTCGACTTTCATCTGCAACGTGCCTTTCCAGCGTTCGCCGGCCGCCAGGCGCAGGCACAGCTCCTGGATCACTGCATACTGGTCGCCGGCGAAGCACTCAAGCAGGGCATCGGGGTTGAGGTTGTCGTGAATCAACTGGGCGAACGCGTGGTTGCACTCGTGAACCTTCAGTTGCGCATCCAGCACTGCAATCGGCGCGCTGATATTAAAGAAGATTTCTCGAAAGCGTGCCTCGCTTTGCCTTAACGCGTATTCGGTGTCGCGCACGCGCAAAAGGGTGCGCAGCGTCGCCAGCAGGACCTCGGGGTCGACCGGGTGGATCAGGTAGGCGTCAGCCCCGGCGTTGAGGCCGGTGATGATATCGCCGGTCTCGATTGACGCCGCCGACACGTGCACCACCGGCAGCAAGGCGGTGTTCGGGTCGGTACGCAAACGGCGCACGATGTCGAAGCCACTCATGTCCGGCAGGTTGACGTCGAGGATCAGCGCATCAATTTTTCCCGTGGCGATCAGGTCCAGCCCCTCCTGGCCCGTGCCGGCTTCGAGCACCAGGTAGTGATGGCGCTCGAGGCGTCGGCGCAGGGCGTAGCGCGTGGCGGCATTGTCGTCGACGATCAGCAGCTGGATGTCACGTTTCATCGACGTTCTCGCTGGCAATGGAGAGAGGGATAACTACAAAGAACAGCGAGCCTACGCCGGGTGTGCTTTCAACACCGACCCTGCCGCCCAGCAACTGGGCAAAACGCTTGCACAGTGACAGGCCCAGGCCGGTGCCGCGCAGACGTTTCTGCAGCGGCGAGTCGATCTGGGAAAAGTCTTCGAACAGGTTGTTGTGCAACTCGGCGGGTATGCCCAGGCCGGTGTCCTGCACCGCAAAACGGATCTCGTGTTCGCTCTCCATGCTCGCCGAGACCCGCACTTCGCCCTGCAGGGTGAATTTCAGGGCGTTGGAAATGAAATTGCGCAGTATTTGCGCGAGTTTTTTGTCATCGGTATAGAGCTTGGGCAGGCCGGAAGGCTTCTCGAAGATCAGGTCGACCGATGATGCGTCCACGATGGGGCGAAACATTCCGCGCAGCGCCGAAAACATGTCGAACATATCGAACCAGGCCGGAGAAATAGTGATGCGCCCGGCCTCGATCTTGGCCAGGTCGAGCAAGTCGTCGACCATCTCGCGCAATTCGCGCGCCGAGCTGGCGATAAACCCGACCTGGGTGTGTTGCTCCGGGCTCAACGGGCCGTCCAGTTCGTCGGCAAGCAGGCTGGTGATACTCAGGATCGAGCCCAGGGGCGTGCGGAACTCATGGCTCATGTACGACAGGAAACGGCTCTTGAGGTCTGACGCCTCACGCAGTTGGTCGGCTTGCATGTCCAGTTCGGCATACAGTGCCAGCACGCCCTGGTTGGTTTCATCCAGTTCCGCGCGCAGGGCATCCGCTTCCTGGCGCAGGCGTTGGATTTCAGCGGCGAGCGAGGCGGTGGTTTCAGCCATCGATGGCCTCCAGGGCAATCACGAAGACAGTAACGTCGTCCCGGCCGCGGCAGAAGTCACGGTGCAGGATGGCGGCAATCAGGGCGGGGTGGCGGTAGACGAGCCCCGGATAGTCCGAAAGATTCCAGCGTGATTGCAGGCCGTCGCTGTACAGGATCAGCAACTGATCGGCCACCTGAGCATAGTCGAAGGGTTGGGCCTTGCGAAACTGCACGCCGATGATACCCGGGTGGGAGGCCAGCCCGCGCGGCTTGCCAGGCCCGATCAGGCTGCCGCCGATATTGCCGATGCCGGTAAACCTGAGCGTCTCGGCCACGGCATCGTACTGGGCCACCGCCATTGCGGCGCCACGGGTGCCGTTCATGCCGATGTGCATATCGCTCATCAATACCGTCGAATCCATGAAGGCATTCTGTGCAAACACCTCCTCTCCCGCGCGGGCTGCCTGCTCGGCGTATTCGCCATGGCCAAGCCCGTCGGCCATCATTACGCTGAACCGCCCAGGCTCGATTGCCAGGTGCCAGGCATCACCGCAGTGAGGGTCGTTATGCAGCGAGTGCTGGCTGACGCCATAGCGAATATCCCGGGTCGTTGCGGCACGCGGCGTCAGCCTGGCCAGTATCGCTGCGCCACGCTGATCGGCATGGGCATCGAACACCTGCGCCAGGCGCGATATTGCCCCCAGTCCGATGCCCTGGGTGCCCCCGGTGGAAAAACCGTCCACCAGCCCGCTGTCGATATCAAAGCCCTGCCCACGGTCGATGGCGATCATTTCGACGCCGCCGTTGCCGGTGGCGCGCAGGTGCAACTCACCGTGCGTGGCATGTTTGAGGATATTGCTGGCAAGCTCGGTGGCGACCAGCGCTACGCGCCCCGCATCGGTCTCATCGAAGCCCAGCGACTCGGATAAGTGCTGGGCCGTGCGCCGGGCGTGGCCGATCTGGCTGGTATCTTCAATCAACAGCACGTGCGTGAGCGCGCTGGGAATATTCAGGCCCATCGGGTGATCGTCACGCGGGTACCCTTGCCAGGCTCGGTGTCCAGTTCAAACTCGTCCACCAGGCGCTTGGCTCCGGTGAGCCCAAGGCCCAGGCCACCGCCGGAGGTCCAGCCGTCGGTCATCGCCAGCTTGAGGTCGGGAATGCCCGGCCCTTCGTCGCGAAACGTGAGGCGTACGCCGGGGCGGTGGTCTTTCTCGAGCACTGCCCAGTCCATGTAGCCACCACCGCCATAGACCACGGTGTTACGCGCCAACTCGCTGACCGCCGTGACCAGTTTGGTCAGGTCGATCAAGCGCATGCCGCAGTCCTGGGCCAGTCTGCGTACCAATTGTCGAGCCAGCACAACGTCCTGTTCTATCAGCACAGGGTGTGTGCCGCTGCTGGCTTGGTTCATGAGTGTTCTACCCGGTCGCGCAACAGCTTCATGCCGCGCTCGACGTTGAGTGCGGTCGCGACGCCGGGCAGGGTCATGCCTAACTCCACCAGGGTAATGGCGACCGCAGGCTGCATGCCGACCAGTACGGTTTGTGCATCCATGATCCGGGACAACCCGGAGATGGTGCCGATCATGCGGCCGATGAAGGAGTCGACCATGTCCAGCGCCGAGATATCGATAAGCACGCCGCGCGCCGAGGTGCGGCTGATACGCTCGGACAGGTCGTCCTGCAAGGTCAGCGCGAGTTGGTCGTGCATGTCCACCTGGATGGTCACGAGCAAAAACTCGCCCATCTGCAAAATAGGGATGCGTTCCATGCTTAAACAGCCTTGGTGATATTGACACCCAGGCGTTTGAGCGCAAGGGCCAATGCATCGGCGAGGTTGGCTTTGGTCACCACACCCTGAAGGTCCAGGCCCAGGTGCACGATGGTCTGGGCGATCTGCGGACGCACGCCGCTGATAATGCAATCGGCACCCATCAAGCGGATGGCGGTAACGGTTTTCAACAGATGCTGGGCTACCAGGGTATCCACGGTTGGCACGCCGGTGATGTCGATAATGGCGATCTCCGCGCCGGTGTCGACGATCCGCTGCAGCAGCGATTCCATCACGACCTGGGTGCGTTGCGAATCCAGGGTGCCGATCATCGGCAGGGCGAGTACGCCATCCCACAGCTTGACCACCGGAGTGGAGAGTTCCAGCAGTTCTTCCTGCTGGCGCTTGATCACCGACTCACGGGACTTCTGGAAGGTGCGGATGGTGTGCATGCCCAGTGCATCGAGCAGCTCGGACATTTCCCAGAGTTGTTCGCCCAGTTGCGCCGGTTGTTCGGCGTACTCACGTTGCAGCAACGCAAACAGGGGGCCCTTGAGGGCGAAAATGAAGCTGGCGGTCTGTTGCGAGTCCTGCCCGGCCAGGGCACGGCTGTGGGACAGCTTTTCCAGGAATACTCGCGTTTGCGCCCAGTTTTCGTGCTTGGTATTTTGCGAGCCGCCCTGGTGCAAGGCGGCGCTCAGCAGTTCGAGGAATTCGCGGGTCTGCTGTTTGACATCGTCACCCTTTACGTTACGCGTGGCACCCGAAGCCTCAAGACTGGTGTTCCATTCGTCAAGGAGAGCGTTACGGTTTTCATGCAGCGCCTGGATTGTATTCGTTTGCAGAGTTGCCACGGGTAACCTCCTTGAGTGCCTTGAATAAGCTGCACGCAATTTATACTAAACCGCAGGATTTAGAAGTATTTCGAGTGCTTTCGTATCGAAGTTGCGCAGGTTTCGCCTATTCCGAACGCATTGGACCCGTGGACTTCAACCCTGCCGAAGCTAAAGCAACCCTGCATAGCGTTGCCCTCCATAAAACACGCCGAGGATCGACACTGTTTTGTTCGCGGTGTTTACCGTAAAGGCAATGACGGTGCTGTGTCGGTAATGCGTGATGCGCAAGTCAGCCAGCAGGTCGTCGCGGCGCGTACCACGCAAGGGAAACAGAGAAAAGCTTTCGCAGTGGCTGATGAGCCTGTCGACAAAGCGTGCAGCCACTGCAGCAGAGGCTGCATCGCTGATGAAGTCTTCAAGAGCATCGAGATGAGCCAGGGCTTGCGGTGCGAAAACCACCGAGTAGCTCACGGTTTACCTGGGTTTTTTCGCTGGCGTCTAGCCGCCATGTGTTGGCGAACCTGCTCGGTGGACAAGGCCCGCTCAGGCTCTGCCTCAAGGGCAGCAGCCGCAGGCACCACCTCGTCGCGCAGCCAGTCTTCCATGGCACGGTCGCGCGCCAGCAAGGCCCGCAGGCCGTCGCGAATCACTTCACTTTCGGTGGCATATTCGCCGGAGGCGACTTTAGCTTTGACCAAGGTGGCCATTTCAATTGGCAGTGTAATGCTCATTTGCTGGGTCGAGCGCATCTGGAGGTCCGCCGAGGTTGAGTAGGATTCAATCCTACTGAACCATTGGCGCGATGCAAGGAGCAGCAGATCAATGCTGATGTCCGGCGACTCGTCGTCTGCCCAAAAGTGATAGGTTTGCATGAGGTGTTACCGCTCCCGTTGTGTAGGTCAGGCAGCAAGTATTGACCCGTTTCGGCAAGTGCGTGGCGGCAGGCAGTCGATAACCTGCTGATATGTATAACTTCATATGTGTAACTGGAATATGTCCGCAGACCCGACCCGGTCCGCATGGCGTCCTACCCGCTCCCATACGATAATGCCCGCCACATCGTCTATCCTGGCTTGCCTTCCGTGATCATCAACTTCGACCTCAATGACCTCCAAGCCTTCCGCGCCGTGGTAGACAAGGGCAGTTTCCGGGGCGCCGCCGAGGCCATCCGAATCTCGCAACCCGCGCTCAGCCGGCGCATCGAAAAGCTCGAGTCGGCCCTGGATGTAAAGCTGTTCGAACGCACCACGCGGCGGGTCAGCCTGACCATGGTTGGCCGTGCATTCCTGCCTCAGGTCGAACGCATGCTCGACGACCTGGACATCGCCTTGATGGGCATCAGTAACGTCGCGTCCACGCGCATGGGCAATGTCACCATCGCTTGTGTGCCGTCCACCGCGTATTACTTCATGCCCCACGTCATCTCCGAATTCCACAAGCTGTATCCGAAGATTCGCCTGCGGGTGCTGGATGCCAGTGCCGGTGAAGTGTGCAATGCGGTGGAAAGTGGCGAGGCGGATTTTGGCGTGAGTTTCAGCGGCAGCCTGGCCGATGAAGTGGAGTTCGAGCTGTTGCTGCAGGAGCGCTATGTGCTGGCCTGTCGTCGTGACCATCCGTTGGCCGCGCGTGAAAGCGTGACCTGGACCGAAGCCTACGAGCATGACTACATCACCGTGGACAAAACCTCGGGCAACCGCTTCCTGCTGGACCAGGCCCTGCGCGGTGTGCGGGTGAAAAAGCCGAGTATCTGCGAGACCCACCACGTGACCACGATGATCGGGCTGGTGGAGGCGGGGCTGGGGGTGGCGATGGTGCCGTCGATTGCGATGCCGGCGTGTGAGCACCCGATTCTGGTGAGTGTGCCGCTGGTGGAACCGCAGGTGATGCGCAATGTGGGCTTGATCAAGCGCCGCGGGCGGACATTGCCGCCGGCGGCGCTGGAGTTGGAGCGGTTGGTGCGGGAGATGCCGTTTCGGTCAGCGTGACACCGAGTCCAGGCCGGTGGATCGCACCACCGGTTGTGCCTCGGGTGATGCCATGAACTGCAGCAATGCCTTGGCCTCTTCCGGGTGTTCGGCGTTGACCGGGATACCCGCCGCAAAACGCGTAACGGACTGCACGTCTTCCGGGATCTTGCCGACAAATGTCACGCCCTTGACCGGCAACAATTCCGCCACCTGCTGCAAGCCGACTTCGTAGTCACCCTTGGCCACCTGTTCGCCCACCGGTACGCGTTCGATCATGGTGCCCTTCGCCGGCATGCCGAGCTTCTTGAACAGTTCCTTCTCGACATACACGCCGCTGGCGCTGTCCGAATAGGCAACGGATTTGGCCTTGCTCAGCACGGCCTTGAGCTCGGCGTCAGTATTGATCGCAGGTTTTGCCGCGCCTTCCTTCACCACCAACCCGATCCGTGAGTCGGCCAGTTCCACGCGGGAGGCGGGGTCGACCTTGCCTTGTTTGATCAGCTCATCCAGGGCGTAGCCGACCATGATGACCACATCTGCGTGTTCGCCACGGGCCAGGCGGTTGGGAATCGCTTCCGGCGCCTTGCCCATGGACGGTCCCAGGACCGTGTCCAGGGTGTCACCGCTTTGCTTGGCGTATTGCGGACCGAGCAGTTTATAGGCGGCCGTGAAGCCGCCGGAGGTCATCACTTTGAGTTCTTCAGCCTGGGCTGACAGCGCCAGAGCGGCGAGGACCAGGGCTGTGAGGGTGTTGAACAGCGGCTTCATTGCGCAGCCCCCTGCATGACCTGGCCACGGGTGTTGGCGCGGCGATACAGCGCCAGGGTGGAACACAGGGCGCACAGTGCAGCGAACATCATCCAGTAGGCGGGCGAAGCCTTGTCTGCGGTGATGTGGATGAACCAGGTCGAGATGGCGGGAGTGAAGCCGCCGAAGACGGCGGTTGCCAGGCTGTAGGCCAGGGAGAACCCTGCCACGCGCACTTCCACCGGCATGATTTCAGTCAGCGCGGGGATCATTGCGCCGTTGTACAGGCCGTAGAGGAAGGAGAACCACAGCAGGGTTTCCAGCATGTGTGCAAAGCTTGGTGCGTTGACCACGTAGGACAGCGCTGGATAAGCCGTGAGAACGGTCAGCACAGTCATGGCGAGCAGTACCGGCTTGCGGCCAAAACGGTCGCTCAGGATGCCGCCGATCGGTAGCCAGAAGAAGTTCGACACCGCCACCAGCAACGTCACCAGCAGCGCGTCGGAGGTGCTCAATTGCAGCACGGTCTTGCCGAAGGTCGGTGCGTACACGGTAATCAGGTAGAACGCGGTGGTGGTCATGGCCACCATCAGCATGCCGCCAATCACCACGGTCCAGTTTTTCACCAGGGTGGCCATCACTTCACGCATGGTCGGGCGGTGCTTGCGCTTGGCGAACTCTTCGGTTTCCTGCAGGTTACGCCGCAGCACGAAGATAAACGGAATGATCACGCAACCGACGGCGAACGGAATGCGCCAGCCCCAGTCTGCAACCACCGCCGGCTCCATCCACACGTTCAAGCCATAGCCCAGCGCGGCGGCAACCACGATGGAGATCTGCTGGCTGCCCGACTGCCAGCTGGTGTAGAAACCCTTGCGGCCCGGGGTGGCCATCTCGGAAAGGTACACCGACACACCACCCAGCTCCGCACCGGCCGAAAAGCCTTGCAGCAGACGACCCAGCAGCACCAGCAACGGTGCCCACAGGCCAATGGTGTGATAACCGGGCACCAGCACGATCAACAATGTGCCGCTGGCCATGATCGACAGCGTCACGATCAAGCCTTTGCGGCGGCCCACGTCATCGATATAGGCACCCAGAATGATCGCGCCCAAGGGCCGCATCAGGAAACCTGCGCCGAACACGGCAAAGGTCATCATTAATGATGCGAATTCATTGGCGGCAGGGAAGAAGGCGGCAGCGATGTAGGTGGCATAGAACCCGAACAGGAAAAAATCGAACTGTTCGAGGAAGTTGCCCGAAGTAACGCGCAGTACGGCGCCTACTTTCGAAGGGGCAGCCGCAGGCCGGGAAGGGCTAGTCATGGTTTTGTGTCTCCAGCGTTCTTTTTAAAGTGCTTGTTTCGCTTAAGACTTGGGATAGTGGCTGACACATTTAGAAATGATAAGTGACAAATTTGGATAGATTGATGCGCGCGGGCTATCAATGCAAAGGATCGTCTGGAGGGTTGGTCCTGTTCTGCGATACGCCCCCCCATAGAAACCGATGCATCGACCGACATAGACGCCGCCCCGTTGCCTTTCTAAACTGCGGCTTGTCGTGGGGAAGGGGCAGGCGCCGATGAATCGCAATGAATTACGCAAGGCCGATATCAACCTGATGGTGGTCTTCGAAGCGCTGATGCTCGAGCGCAACGTGACGCGGGTGGCGGAGAAGCTGTTTCTCGGCCAGCCGACCATCAGTTCGGCCCTGAACCGTCTGCGTACCTTGTTCAATGACCCGTTGTTCATTCGCGTCGGCCACCGCATGGAGCCCACCGCGCGGGCCGAGCAAATCATCCAGCACCTGTCGCCGGCCCTGGACTCGCTGTCGTCGGCCTTGAGCCTGACCCACGATTTCGACCCGTCCATCAGCACCATGACCTTTCGTATCGGCTTGTCCGATGACGTTGAGTTCGGCCTGTTGCCGCCGTTGCTGCGAGCGCTGCGCCAGGAAGCGCCGCAGGTGGTGTTCGTGGTGCAGCATGTGGATTACTGGCGCATTCCCGACCTGCTGGCCTCCGGCGATATCACTGTCGGCATCACCCAGACCCGCGGCCTGCCGGCGAATGCCAAGCGCAAGCTGCTGCGGCATATCCGCCCGTGCCTGTTGCGCGCCGATGCGTCCGACACACCGCTGACCCTCGATGAATATTGCGCACGGCCCCATGTGCTGGTGTCCCACACCGCCAACGTGGCCGGGTTTGCCGACGAGTGGCTGGCCGAAATCGGTCGCAAGCGGCACGTGGTGCTGTCGGTGCCGCAATACAGTTCGCTGCCGGCATTGCTTGCCGGCACTGACATGATCGCCAGCCTGCCGGACTACGCGGCCCAGGCCATGGCCGCCGGCGGGAACCTGTTCTGCGAGGCGTTTCCGTTTGAAACGCCGACCCTGGACTTGTCGATGGTCTGGCTCAGCCACGTCGACACCGACCCGGCGGAACGCTGGATGCGCTCACGGCTGGAAGCGTTCATGAGTGATCGTGGGCTTGCGCTCCCGGTGTAACGTGCAGGAAAGAAGCAGCGGCAAGCTGCAAGCGCCAAGTCAAGGCGACCGCACCCCTTGCCGCTTTTTCAGCTCGCCGCTTTCAGCTTGCCGCTTGCCGCTTCATCCTCACACACCTTGACCACCTGCTCGCGAAACCAGGTATTGGCGCTGTCCTGTTCGCTGGCCTGGTTCCATTGCATGTCCAGGGTGAAGCCCGGCAAACCCTGCGGGGCTTCGCAACACCCGTACGCCGAGGTCGGCGCCAGCAGCTTTTGCACGCGGCGTGGCAGGGTCACGATAAAGTCGGTGCCGCTGATCATCTTCAACGCCGCGCTGTAGCTGTTGGCCCGCGCGATCACCTGGCGTTTGTGCGCCTGGCGCGCCAGCCAGCCGTCGATCATGTTGGTGGCGGAGGTCCACGGCGTGGGAAACACATGGCGCCGCTCGACGAAGGCTTGCAGGCTGAACGTCGCTTCCCGCGGCGCCGAGCGTTTGTCGAAGACGCACACCAGGTCGTCTTCGAGCAGCATTTGGCGCTTGAAGTCTTTATGGACGCGGTGAAAGTTCGGGCCGAAGCCGATCACCAGGTCCAGGCGGCCTTCGCGCAAATCGTCGGCGGGAATGTCGGCTTCCAGCTTTTGCACATTGACGATCACCGGCAGGTCGGCACGGTCGAAGTTTTTCAGCAGGCGCGGCAGGATCAGGTGTTCGAAGTATTCCGGGGCGCACACATTGAAAGTCACGGCCTCGCGGGTCGGGTCGAAGGCCTGGCCTCCGGCGTGGCACAGGTTGATGCTTTCGAGGATTTTCTGTACGTGGCCGTACATCGTGGTGGCCTTGTACGTCGGACGCATGCCCGCTCGCGTGTTGATAAACAACTCGTCTTCGAAACTGGTGCGCAGTTTCTTCAGGCTGTAGCTGACGGTGGACTGACTGACGAACAGCGTTTCAGACACGTCGGTAACGCTGCTCTGGTCGTAGACAGCGATAAACACCATCAAGTCCTGCATATCGAGCTTTCTGAGCAAGTTGCTGTTTAGCATCGGTTTCGTCCGTAAACCCTTTGTACCGAATTCAGTACAAGACTGAGCAAAATGTTAACGGAACGCTCGTACCAATAGAAAGCTCTGTAGGATTCTTCTATGTTTTGGGTGAGACAAATACTGTTTACAACACGACCTCAGTGGATATGTCGCGCGTAATGCGCCGGATTGAAGCGCATGACCATCAGCAGCATCACCGCCACGACAGCCGCCAATGACCACCAGGCCCCCTCGAAGCTGCCCAACTGGTCGCGGATCATTCCGGCGATCAGCGGCGACAGGCCCGCGATCAGGTAGCCGATACCCTGCACGAACGCGGTCAGGCCACCGGCGCGGCGCGGGTTATCGAGATGGTCCAGGGACAGGATCAGGCTCATGGGAAACAAGCCGCCGATACCCAGGCCGAGCAGGCACGGCCACAGCAAAGTCAGGTGCCGGGGGCTGAGGATCAGGCCCGCGAAGCCGATCAGGATCAGCACCAGCAATACCGCCACCACGCCGCGCTTGTCCCGGCGGCGATTGGCGATGGCGGGCGTTACCAGGCCGGAGACCACTTCCATGGCGGTGAGCAAACCCAGCAGCAAACCGGCATGCTGCTCACGCAAGCCCTGCTCGACGTAATACGGCGCCAGCCACGCCAGCACGCAGGTGTAGCACGCCGTGCCGAAGCCGAAGAACAGGGCGAGCAACCAGGCCCGGCGATTGCCGAAAAACGATGCCTGCGGGCCGCTGTCGACCTGAGGCAAGGCGGGTAACGCCGAGCGCTGGGCGTACCAGAACACCAGGGCCGGCAGCGCCAGCCCGGCCCACATCGCCAGGCCGATGCGCCAACTGCCGGTGTGCACTTGCACAAACGGCGCAAACGACGCGGCCAGTGCGGCGCCGCCCATGATCGCGGTGACATACAGGCCCATGAACACTGAAACGTTGTCGCCCGGGCGCGACTTGATCAGCGCCGGCATCAACGCCTGGATCAGCGCAATCCCGACGCCTGCCGCCATGGCACTGACAATCAGCTCGAACGCCGAATCCAGCCACAACCGCGACAGGGTGGCTGCGCCAATCACCAGCAGCGACACCACGATACTGCGGTATTCGCCAAAGCGCCGGGCCAGGCCCATGCCAAAGAACATCGCCAGGCCCATGCTCATCACGGGCAACATGGTCAGCAATGCGGCGCTGCTGAAATTGAGCGGCACATCAGCGCGGATCGACGACAGCAAGGGCCCCACGGCCGCCATCGACGGGCGCAGGTTAAGGGCGACCAGCACCACACTGATCATCAGCCACACGGCGGTGGTGGGTTTTGCCTGAACGTTTTGCATGGGCCTGCCTTGGATGAACAAGGGCGAATCAGGCCACGGGCGGGGGAGGCTGGGCAAATGAGAAAGTCATTAGCCCTATTGAAAAATTGCAGGCGCCGGATACGCCACCGTTCAAATGTAGGAGGGGGCTTGCCTTAAGGCTTTCTGTAGGAGCGAGCTTGCTCGCGAAAAACGTCAACGATAACGCGTACTTTCTGAATGAACGCGGTGCCTGTGAGTTTTTCGCGAGCAAGCTCGCTCCTACAGACGGCGGTGTACGCTCCCACATTGCAGACCCGGTTGTATCAGTAGCCCACCGTGAAGCGCTGACGCGAGTGCTTCGGCGTTTCCACTTCATCGATCATGGCGATGGCGAAGTCGGCGAAACTGATCGAGCTTTGACCGTCGTCGCTCACCAGCAAATGATCCTGGCCCAGACGGAATTGACCGGTGCGCTCGGTGCCATCGAACAGGGCCGACGGCGACAGGAAGGTCCAATCCAGTTCCTGCTCTTGACGCAGCATGTCTAGAAACGCTGCTCCCGCACTGGCTTCAGCTTTGTATTCCGCCGGGAAGCCCGGGCTGTCGATCACGCGGCTGCCGTCCGGCAACAGCAACGAACCGGCGCCACCCACCACCAACAGGCGTTTGACTCCGGCCTTCTTGACCGGACCGAGCACGGCGCTGGCGGGCAAGGTGGCAAAGTGTGCGGCACTGATCACCACGTCGCTGCCGCTCACGGCCTGTTGCAGGGCATCGGCCTCCAGGGCATCCACTTGTTTGACCGTGACACCTGGGCGTGCGGCCAGTTTGTCGGTATTGCGTGCGATGGCGGTGACGGTATGCCCACGGCGCAGCGCTTCTTCCAGCAGTTGGCTACCGGCACGGCCGGTGGCACCAATGATTGCGATCTTGCTCATGACGTTCTCCAGTAAAGGTCAGGGTTTAAAACCAGTCACCACTTCATTTCGCCCTTGGCGACTTTGGCGCTCAATTCCAGCGAGCTCTCGTCGGCGAGGTTGGGGTAACGCTTTTTCATGCCCGCGATCAGGGCGGCGGAATCCTTGGCCTGGGCGGTTTCGGTGTCGAAGGCCTTGATGTAGTCGGCGGTGAACGCGACCGAAGCGGGCGATGGAGTGCCCAGGTAGTGGCCCGGAATCACGGTGGTCGGCTTCAAGTCTTCAATGCGTTGCAGGGTGGCCAGCCAATCCTTGTGGGACTGTGCAGTCTGGGTATCGGCCATCCAGACGTGGATGTTTTGCGCGACCACCACGCCACCAATCACGGCCTTGATCGACGGAATCCACACAAAACTGCGGTCCGGCTGCGGGCCGTCCAGGCCGATGACGTCCAGTTGCTGCCCTTCCAGCGTCAGGCTGTGGCCCTTGAGCACTTGCGGTATGAGGGTCCTGGCCGGTTTGTCGGCGCCCATTTTCGGGCCCCAGAACGCCAGCTTGCCGGCGACGGTGGCGTTGATATGGTCGACCACCGGTTGTGGCGCCAGCACCTTCGCGTCGGGAAAGGCGGCGGTCAGGGTGTCGAGGCCGAAGTAGTAGTCCGGGTCGCCGTGGCTGATGTAGATGGTGGTCAGGTGCTTGCCGCTGGCGCGGATTTTCTGCACCAGTTGCTCGGCCTGGCCCTTGCCGAATTGCGCGTCCACCAGGATCGCGTCCCGGGCGCCGCTGACCAGTACCGAGCTGACCGGGAAGATGGCGGCTTCGCCCGGGTTGTACACCTCAAGTTTCAAGTCTGCCGCCATGGCATGAGCAGTGAAAGCCAGGGCGGCAGTCGCTAGGGTCAAGCGTTTGAACGTCGAGAACATCGGGGCAGCTCCTGCCTTCGGTAAGGGGTGAACAGAGCTTAGTTGCATAAAACACCACAAAAAATGCGATGCTGGAACATAGTTTGTTTCTGAAATCGGGCAAATCATGGATCGTCTTCAAGCAATGCGCGTGTTTGTCACCGTGGTGGACCTGGGCAGCCAATCCGCCGCCGCCGACCACCTGGACCTGTCGCGTCCAGTGGTCTCGCGTTACCTGGCCGAGCTGGAGGATTGGGTTGGCGCACGCCTGCTGCACCGCACCACGCGCAAGCTCAGCCTCACCGCTGCCGGCAGTGAAACCCTGCCGCGTTGCCGGCAATTGCTGGAACTCTGTGGTGATATGCAGGCCGCCGTCAGCGAGCCCGATGATGCCCCGCGTGGGCTGTTGCGCCTGAGTGTCAGCACCTCGTTCGGCCAGGCGCAGTTGGGCGCTGCGATTGCCGAGTACGTCAGACGCTACCCGCTGGTGACAGTCGACCTGCAAATGCTCGACCGCACGGTGAACCTGGTGGACGAGCGCATCGACCTGGCGATCCGCACCAGTAACGACCTGGACCCGAACCTGATCGCCCGACGCCTGACCGTATGCCGCTCGGTGGTGTGCGCCACGCCAGCCTATTTGCGCGAGCATGCGGCACCGCAGAAAGTCGAAGACCTGGCCCGGCACAACTGCCTGACCCACTCCTACTTCGGCAAGAGCCTGTGGCATTTCGAAGAGCGCGGCGAGCATGTGTCGGTGGCGGTGCACGGCAATATCACCGCCAACGAGGCCGGCACGTTATTGCGCATCACCCTGGCCGGCGCCGGGGTGGCGATGCTTCCCAGCTATGAGGCCGGTGAGCTGATTCGCAGCGGCAAACTGGTGCGCCTGCTGCCGGATGCGCAGCCACGGCAGATGAATATCTACGCGGTATACGCCTCGCGCAAACACATGCCCTTGGCGTTGCGCAGCCTGTTGGATTTCCTGGTGCAGCGGTTTCCCGAAGAGCCTGAGTGGGATGTCGGTCTCTGAAGCGGCATAAGCGCGCTGAATGGCCTGCAATCATGGCAACTTGCCCTAACTGACCTATGCTCTAAACAGCACCTTGTAGATCCGTGCAGAGGTCTGTGCCATGAGCATTAAAACCAGAAAGTACCTGACGATTTTCAGCCTGTGCGCCTTGGCTACTGCGCTGTATGGCACAGCCGCCTATCGCGTAGAGCAGACGCGAATGCAGCCGTCGGCGTTCGCCATCAGTTGCCACCAAAACCAATGCGTCCCGCACACCGGCAGTTTCAGCGCCCTGCGTTGATTCTCAAAGCACTGCAAATCACTATGGGAGTGGGCGTGCCCCAATGCCAGTCTGTAGGAGCGAGCTTGCTCGCGAAAAACGTCAACGATAACGCGTGCTTCCTGAATGAACGCGGTGCCTGTGAGTTTTTCGCGAGCAAGCTCGCTCCTACAGTATTAGGGCTTGCCCCCTCGCACATTCAGCTCTGCTTCAACTGCTCGCGAAAAGCCTTGGGCGAAAATCCCACCCGGCGGCGAAACAGCCGTGAGAAGTTGGTGGGGTCGGAAAACCCCAGCACCTCGGACATTTCATTGATGGTCATGCTGGTGTAGGTCAGCAAACGCTTGGCTTCCAGCAACTGGCGGTCATGCATGATCTGCAGGGCCGGCTGCCCGCCCAACTCCCGACATGTGCCATTGAGATGGGAGACCGAGATGCCCAGTTTGTGGGCCAGGTCTTCAATCTTGGGGTGCTCGCGGTAATGCTGTTCGACCAGTTGGGTGAAACGTCGGAAATACTCACGGTTGCGCGGTGTCCTGGGGTGGCGGCGCTGGATCGCCTGGCGGCTGACCCACACCAGCAGCACGCTGACCAGGGCGTGCATCATCATGTCCCGTGCCGGTTGTTCGCCGGCGTATTCGTCCTGCAAACGCACGAACAGGCTATTGAGGTAGTCGCTGTCCTTGCCCGCGGGGTAACTGCCGAGGGTGTGCAGGCCATCGATCGTGCTGCCCAGTTGCGCTTGTAAATGGCTGACCAGGGGCGCTGACAGGGTCACCACATAACCTTCGACATCTTCGCAAAAGCGAAAACCGTGCACACACAGCGGCGGCAGCACTTGCAGGCTGGCTTCGTCGAGCGTGGTGCGCTGGCCTTCGATTTCCAGGTGTGCCTGGCCTTTATGCACGTAGAGCAGCTGGCACAGGTCCGCGTGCCGGTGGGGCTGGATCTCCCACTGGTATTCCCGGCTGCGCCGGGAAATGGTTTCACAGTGCAACAAATCGGGCGTCGGCCACTGTTGGCTTTCCCCGTAAAGCTTGAAGACCGGAATCGCGGTGTTGGTCATGTTTTCAATCCGATACTCAGGATAGTGGTGCGGTAATCGCCCCGATTGGCAAAAAGCGCAGGCTTTAAAGCAGTTTTCACCTTCTTATGCTGCTCGCTCAGGTGAAAAATGTCAGCTACACGTCCAATGACAACTCTTTCACTCGTTCGGTTCGGGTGAAGCCAGCAGGCCATAAAAATAATGAAAACGCTGAAAACCCAAGTCGCCATTATTGGCGCCGGTCCCTCCGGATTGCTGCTCGGACAATTGCTGCACAACGCTGGCATTCAGACCCTCGTCCTGGAGCGCCAGACCGCCGACCACGTGCAGGGCCGCATCCGCGCCGGGGTGCTGGAGCCAGGCATGGTCGACCTGCTGCGCGAGGCGGGCGTCAGCCGACGCATGGATACTGAGGGCCTGGTGCATGACGGTTTCGCCCTGGCGCGCGATGGCCGACTCACCCACATCGACCTCAAGACCCTGACCGGTGGCCAGTCGGTGATGATCTACGGCCAGACCGAAGTCACACGCGACCTGATGGCGGCCCGTGCGGCTGTCGGCGCTACGACCTTCTATGAAGCCTCGAACGTACAGCCCCATGACCTCAAAAGTGATCAGCCCTGGCTGACCTTCGAGCATCAGGGCCAGGCCTTTCGCCTGGAGTGTGATTACGTCGCGGGCTGTGACGGCTTTCACGGTGTGGCCCGTCAGTCGATTCCGCCCGAGGCGTTGCAGGTGTTCGAGCGCGTCTACCCCTTCGGCTGGCTGGGCATGCTTGCCGATACGCCGCCGGTGCACCCGGAACTGGTGTACGCCACGCACCCGCGTGGCTTTGCGCTGTGCAGCATGCGTTCGCAGACCCGCAGCCGTTACTACTTGCAGGTTCCGGCACAGGAGCCGTTGGCCGACTGGTCGGACGAGCGCTTCTGGGCCGAGCTCAAAACCCGTCTGCCGGTCGACCTGGCTGAACAACTGGTCACCGGCCCGTCGATTGAAAAAAGCATCGCGCCGCTGCGCAGTTTCGTGGTGGAGCCGATGCAGTACGGGCGCCTGTTCCTGCTCGGCGATGCTGCGCATATCGTGCCGCCTACCGGGGCCAAGGGCTTGAACCTGGCGGCCAGTGATGTGAGCACATTGTTTCGCATCCTGCTCAAGGTGTATGGCGAGGGGCGTGTGGAATTGCTTGAGCGCTACTCCGCCATCTGCCTGCGGCGGGTGTGGAAGGCCGAACGGTTTTCCTGGTGGATGACGTCGATGCTGCATCAGTTTCCCCAGGCGGATGACTTCACCCGACGCATTGCCGAGAGTGAGCTGGACTACTTCATGAATTCCGAGGCCGGGCGCACAACCATCGCGGAAAATTACGTCGGGCTTCCTTACGAGGCTATCGAATAGCCTGCTATCGTATTCAGCATTTGCGCAGGCTGCCGTTGCCTGCGTGCCTTGCTCGAAGGTTGTGCCGTGACCCCTCTCAATCAGTCCGCTCCCGCTGTTCCCGCCGTGCGCAGTATTCTTGCCGCGCTGATGCTGGCGATCTTTCTTGGCGCCTTGGACCAGACCATTGTCGCCGTGTCGATGCCGGCCATTTCCGCGCAGTTCCATGACGTCAACCTGCTGGCCTGGGTGATCTCCGGCTACATGGTGGCGATGACGGTGGCGGTGCCGATCTACGGCAAGCTCGGTGACCTGTATGGGCGACGCCCCATGATGCTGATCGGCATGGGCGTGTTCACTGTCGCCTCGCTGTTCTGCGGCCTGGCGCAGAACATGGAGCAACTGGTGCTGGCGCGGATTATCCAGGGCATCGGTGCCGGCGGCATGATTTCGGTGAGCCAGGCGATCATCGGCGACATCATCGCGCCCCGTGAACGCGGGCGTTACCAGGGCTACTTCAGCAGCATGTACGCGGTGGCCAGCGTCGCCGGGCCAGTGCTGGGCGGCTACATGACCGAGTACCTGTCCTGGCGCTGGGTATTTTTGATCAACCTGCCGTTGGGCGCGCTCGCCTGGTATGTGGCCCATCGCACCCTGGTGGGGTTGCCGGTGCCGCAGCGCAAGCCGGTTATCGATTACCTCGGCACCGTGCTGATGATCATCGGCCTGAGCGCCTTGTTGCTCGGCATCACACAAATCGGCCAGGGTCGTGCGTGGCGTGACGATCAAGTGCTTGGGCTGCTGGTCTGTGCGTTGTTGGCGTTGAGCGTGTTCGTCTGGCATGAACGCCGCGCGCGCGAGCCGTTGTTGCCCATGCACCTGTTCGTCAACCGCAGCGCGGTGTTGTGCTGGTGCACGATTTTCATCACCAGCTTCCAGGCGATTTCCCTGACCGTGCTGATGCCCCTGCGTTACCAGACCGTGACCGGTGCCGGCGCCGACAGCGCGGCCTTGCACCTGCTGCCCCTGGCGATGGGCTTGCCGATGGGCGCTTATTTCGCCGGACGCATGACCTCAGTGACCGGCCGATATAAACCGATGATCCTCAGTGGCGCCGTGTTGAGCCCGCTGGCGATTCTCGGCATGGCCTTCAGCGCGCCCCAGGCCGTCGGGCTGACCTCGCTGTTCATGCTGTTGTGCGGGATCGCGGCGGGCATGCAGTTCCCGACCTCGTTGGTGGGCACGCAGAACTCGGTGGAGCAGCGCGATATTGGTGTGGCGACCAGCACCACCAACCTGTTCCGTTCCCTCGGCGGGGCGGTGGGGGTGGCGTGCATGTCGGCATTGTTGTTGGCGTTGTTGCGCGATGCCAGTTTTGCCCACTTGGCCAGTGGCGCGCTGCTGACCGAGAGCAGCTCCGGTAATGTGCTGCTCGATGGGCTCAATGCTGCGCCGGGTGAGGCACGGGATGCGTTGCGGGGGGAGTTGGCGATGACGTTTCGGCATTTGCTGATGGTGAGTGCGGGGGTGTCGGTGTTGGGGTTGGCGGCGGCTATTGCGATGCCTGATCGGGTGTTGCGGGGGCGTTAGCGCGGCGGCCTTAGAGCCGACCGGTATTCTGTGCCGATCGCGATCCAAATGTGGGAGGGGCGGTGCGACGATTCGACTTGCCCCCGATGGCGGTGTGTCAGTTACGGATGCACTCACTGACTCTTCCTCATCGGGGCATAGGTATTTACACAACTCTGTAGCGCTCAACCGTAACCACGATGCGAAGCGAGTCGCTCTTGATCTTGATCTGCTTTT
>NZ_CVTO01000143.1:0-2929 GCF_900004715.1 Pseudomonas sp. 24 E 13 | reverse complement strand
CGTGACCGCAGAAACGGATATGTACTCGATCTGATCCAACATCCTGGTCGGCCCAGAGGCCGCCATCGGGAGCAAGCCCCCTCCCACACAAAGCCAACAGCGTACATATCCGTTACCGCGGCAGGATAGGTACCCGCCAGACGCATCAGGGGCTGTAATACCCCACCGCCACCATCAAATGCCCGGCCTTGCGCACATAAGCATGCTTATTCTCAATCTTCCCGGTTACCGGGTTCTTCCAGCGGTATTTATATTCGCCCTGATCCTGTTCCCCCATCAACGCAAGGATCGGCTCCCCGACAGGCCGGCCATCCGGGTCGTTGACCTTGGCGAAATCGGTATTGATCAAACGCAGGTTGGTGCCGTGCGCCACATAGCGCCGGGTATCCAGGTCAACCACGAACACGTAGAGATCATCCTGCAGGAAACCACCCTGCAATGAGTTGATCGCCTTGAGCGTCCCCGCTTCGTCCTTCACCAGCGCGTTCACCGCCTTGTTGCGTAGCGCCCGCGCCTGCTCCGGCGTGGCCCGTGGCAGGTAATAGCCGACCGCCAGGATGCGCTCGCCCACCCGCTGGTAAAACACGTGCTTGTGTTCGACCTTGCCGTCATTCCAGTTCTGCCAGCGATAATCGGCCTGCTGGATACCCTGGCCTTCGGGCGCGCTGATGGCGTGTTTGAACGAGGCTTGCAGGTCAGGCCCGAGGACTTCGGACACGTCGCGTCCGATCAAGGCCGAGGAGGGGCCGCCGCTGGCCAGCAGCACGCCTTTGGTGTCGACCACGAAGACGTAACGGTCCTGGTCGATGAATTCGCCCTGGCGGCTGAAAGCGGCCAACGCCTTGTCGCCATTGTTCTGGTAGTAAACCAGGGCCTTGTCCAGCAACGCTTTGGCCGCTTGAGCGTCGGCGTCATTGGCCGTGTCGGCGTGCACCTGGCTGCCGCACAACAGCAGCAGCCAGGCGAGTCGTAGCAGTGCGTTCATCTACCCGTCCCTCGGTCTTGTTGGAATGACAAGAGCGTAGACGGTTCGGCGAACGATCAGAAGGGTTTGGTTGGCAGATATTTACCGTCCAGGGTGATTACCGCGCGTGAACCTCCGTCCGGGTCTTCGACTTTCTTGATGTCGAGCTTGAAGTTGATCGCGCTGATGATGCCGTCGCCAAACTGCTCATGCACCAGGGCCTTGAGGGTGGAGCCGTAGACCTGCAGCATTTCGTAGAACCGGTACATCGTCGGATCGGTCGGCACGCCACCGGGGAAGCTGCCGCGCAGGGGCACGCTTTGCAGCAGGCGGCTGGCGTCCTCGTCCAGGCCGAGTTTGGCGCACACCACGTCGGCGGCGTCCTTGGGCAGCGGATGCTGGCCGAGCAGGGCGGCGGTGACGAAGGCCAGGCTCAGGCCGGTGCCGTCGGCGAGGTCCTGCCAGGACAGGTCCTTGCGCGCCTTGAGGTCGATGACGGTGTCGGTCAGGGCCAGGCGAGGGGTTTGGGAAAAGTTCGATTGCAGCATGATGAAGTCCTCTTGGATTGAATAGGTTCAGGCGGCGTGAGCGCGGGTGGTCGGGTGTTCGAGCAGGGACACGAAGCGCGCGCTGCGTCCGTCCAGTGCGTCGATGCCACCGGTTTCGATGTCGTATACCCAGCCGTGCAGGTTCAGCCGGCCTTGCTCCAGCGCCAGGGCGACGGATGGGTGAGTCTTGAGGTTAGCCAATTGAGCGACCACGTTTTCACGCACCAGGGCATCCAGGCGCGCCGCGTCCGAGACGTGCTGGCGGGCGGCGTTGATCACCTTGGCCGACTCGGCATGGCGCAACCAGTTGGCTACCGCAGGCAGGTGGTCCAGGCAGGTGCAGGTGGAGATGGCGGTCATTGCGCCGCAGTCGGAGTGGCCGCAGATCACGATGTCGCTTACGCCGAGTACCGCCACCGCATATTCGACCGTGGCCGATACGCCGCCCGGTTCCGGCCCGTAGGACGGCACGATATTGCCGGCGTTGCGGATGACGAACAGGTCGCCGGGTTCCTGCTGGGTCAGCAGTTCCGGGACCACACGGCTGTCGGAGCACGACACGAACAGCGTGCCGGGGTTTTGCGTGGTGGCCAGGTGTTTGAACAGGTCGCTGCGTTCGGCAAAGGCTTCGCGCTGGAATTTGCGAAAGCCGTCGATGAGGTGCTGCATGAGGGTTTCTCCTTGCGTGGCTGATGGGGCAAGGATGGAAGTTTTCGTCTATAGCGTCCAAGACCGGCTTATTATGGTTTCTATAAGCCCTGCCTATAGTTGGAGCGTCGTTGATGCTGTTGCGCCATATCCGTTACTTGCTGGCCGTTGCCGAGCACCGCAATTTCACCCGCGCGGCCCAGGCGCTGCATGTGTCGCAGCCGACCTTGTCACAACAGATCAAGCAACTTGAAGACACCTTGGGCGCGCCGCTGCTCGATCGTTCCGGGCGCAGCGTCAGCCTGACGGATGCGGGGCAGGCTTATGTTCGCTTTGCCCGGCTGGCCTTGCAGGACCTGGAGGCCGGCACCCGTGCGATGCATGACGTACAGGACTTGAGCCGCGGGCATCTGCGCCTGGCGATGACCCCGACCTTTACCGCCTACCTGATCGGCCCGTTGCTGGCGCGGTTCCATGGGCTGTACCCAGGCATTACCTTGAGCGTCGAAGAGTTGACCCAGGACCGCATCGAAGCCGCGCTGGGCGAGGACTTGCTGGATATCGGCATCGGCTTTGCCGGCGAGCACGGGCCGGATATCGAGTGTGAGGCATTGTTTGCCGAGGCCTTGAGCGTGGTGGTGCGGGCGGATTCGCCCGAGGTGAATCGGTCGGCAGGGTTCGAGCAGCCGCTGGTCCTGCTCGATGCGGGGTTTGCCACGCGCCGCTATATCGATGACTACTGCCGCCGGCAGGGCGTAACACCGCGCAT
>NZ_CVTO01000144.1:90308-95998 GCF_900004715.1 Pseudomonas sp. 24 E 13 | reverse complement strand
TATTGACTGACACACTGCCATCGGGGGCAAGCCCCCTCCCACATTTTGATCCCCATTACTCCGCCGATTGTGGAGCTTGTCGCCGTGCGGTCAGAAGTCCCAGCGGGTGCTGACCATCACGTTACGCGGCTCGCCGTAGGCGGCGGAGTTATAGAAACCCACGTTGGTGTAGTAGGACTTGTCGAAGATGTTGTTGAAGTTGACCGTCGCCGACAGGTTCTTGGTGACCTGGTAGCGGGTCATCAAGTCCACCAGCCAGTAGGATTCCTGGGTGATGTCCTGATTGGTTTCCAGTGGCCCGTTCCAGATCTCGTTCCAGCCCTTGGTCTGCCAGCGCACGCCGCCGCCGATGGTGAACTTGTCCAGGTCACCCTTGAGCTTGTAGGTGGTGTTCAGGTTGACCTGATGCTCGGGCTCGAACGTGGAGATCTTCTTGTCATCGTCATCGCGCGCGATCTTGTGGGTGTAGCCACCTTGCACTTGCCAGCCCGGGCTCAACTCACCGGAAATTTCCGCTTCGTAGCCTTTGGTTACGGCCTTGGAACCTTTGAATGCATAGTTCTGCGGGGTTGGCGTCTGGTTGTTGTACGCATCGTCGGAGATCGCACGGTTGGTCTCATGCACTTCGAAGTAAGCGATGCTGGTGTTCAGGCGGCCCTCGAAGAACTCGCCCTTGAGGCCGATCTCGTAGTTTTGCCCTTCGTCCGGTTCCAGCAGTTTTTCGTTGCGGTCCTTATAGGTACTTTCCTGAGGCTGGAAAATATCGGTGTAGCTGGCGTACGCCGAGAAGTTGTCGTTGAGGTCGTAGATCACCCCGGCATAAGGAATGAACCGCCCGGTTTCCTTGTAGGAAGGGTTGTTGCCGGTGACGTGATAGTTGGCCACGCGCCCGCCGAGGATCACGTTCAGGTCATCCATCACGTTCAAGCGTGTGGTCACGTAGTAACCCGTCTGGCGGATGGTGTCATCGATGTGCTGCTGGGCCGGGCCGTAGATAGGCTTGGCGAGGTGGCCGTTCCAGTTATAGAAATCGACTTTGTTGCCGCCCGGCCATTCCGGCGACCAGTAACCCTTGCCCTGCCAGCGCGAGGTGCCGATCGAGCCGCCCACTACCAGTTCATGTTCGCGCCCGAACAGGCTGAAAGGCCCGGTGGCGTAGAGGTCGGCGGAGGTGCTTTTGGTTTCGCCGGTGTACTTCTGCCCGTTGATTTCGGCAGTGCCATCGGCTGCCGGCTGGACGAACTGAATCGAACCGAGGTCGGCGTGGTAGCCGTTGATCTTGTGGTCGAGCTGGAACTTGGTCACCCAGCCGCTGCCCATGTCATGTTCGAGCATGGCGAACGCGGTTCGGGTGTTCTGCTCCCAGGAGCTCCAGGTGGTGCCGTTGTTGTAGGAGCGCGGCATCTTGTTGATGCTGCCGTTGGAATTGACCAGCGGGAAGGAGCCGGACCAGCTCGAACCCTGCGGAACGTTGTCCTGGTAGTCGAAGCCCACGGTCAGCAGGGTGTCGGGAGACAGGTCGAATTCGGTAATGCCGTAGTAGGTTTCGGTCCTGCGCGAGTAGTGGTCCATGAACGACTTCTTGTCCTGGTACGCGGCGACCGCACGCCCACGGACATTGCCGCTGTCGGTCAGGGGCCCGCTGACATCAACTTCACTGCGGTAGTTGTCCCAGGAACCGGCGCCCAGTTGCACATGCCCCTTGAAGTCCGCTGTCGGCTTCTTGCGGATCAGGTTGATCGTCGCCCCCAGGGAGCCGGCGCCATTGAGCAGGCCGGTAGCGCCCTTGAGCACTTCGACGCGGTCATAGATCGCCATGTCGCTCAAGGTATTGCCCGCCGAGTAACCGACGTTGCGCACGGTGGAAGGAATGCCGTCGTACTGGAAGCTGTTGACCGAGAAACCCCGGGAATAATAGTTGGTACGGTCGCTGTCATAGGCCGACACCGTGATGCCGGGGGTGTGGCGCATCACGTCATCCATGCTGTTGAGGCCGAAGTCCTCGATGTGCTGGCGCGTGACCACCGTGATCGACTGCGGGGTTTGCCGGGGTGTCAGGGTCAGGCGCGTGGCGGTGGCAATGGTGCCCGGGGTGTAGGAGTTCGAGCCTTCGGTGATGTTGCCCAGGTAGTTGGCGGTGACCTCGGTCGGGCTCAGTTCCAGCCCGCCCGCTGCGCTGGCGGCGGCCACGGTCAAGGTATTGCCGTTGAGGCTGTAAGTGGTCTGGCTGCCTGCCAGCAACGCATCGATGGCCTGCTGCGGCTGCATCTTGCCCTTGATCGCCCGGCTGTTCTTACCCTGCACGTCGCCAGGGCTGTACAGCACTTGCACGTTGGTCTGGCGGCCAAATTCCTGCAGCGCGCTCCCCAGCGGCTGTGCAGGAATGTTCAACTCGATCTCCTGGGCCTGAACATAGCCCGCCATCGGCAGCGCCACCGCCAGTGCCAGGGCACTCGGAAGAAGGTTCATGTTCAGGGCCCTGCGCATGGATAACGCTTTGCTCAGGGGGCTGAGACCGAGTCGTGCTGGCATGGATGCTTTCTCTTCTAGGTTTTAAGTGGGCAGTTATCGTATCTATTGAGGTTAATTCTCATTAGCACTAGTGAGACGTTCCTACCTGGAAAAACCGGAAAATAAAATTCACGCCGGTTCCATTTCGTGCACCACCTGGCCGGCGCGCAGGCGTACCAGTTGGTCGGCGATGTCGAAATAACGGTCGTCGTGGCTGATCACGATGATGGTCTTGCCCAGGCGCTTGAGGTCCGGCAGCAGCTCGGTGTAGAAGATCCGGCGGAAGGCCGGGTCCTGGTCGGCGGCCCATTCGTCGAACACCAGCACCGGGCGTTCTTCCAGCCAGGCGTTGACCAAGGCCAGGCGCTTGCGCTGGCCGGTGGAGAGGTCGGTGGTGCTGAATACGCCGTCCTTGACGCTGACCTTGTGCGCGATTTCCAGGCGTTCCAGGTATTGGGTGGCGCTGTCCAGGGACTGGGCGGCGCTGCCCTGGACCAGGTCGTCGAACAGGTAGTAGTCGGAAAACACCGTGGTGAACAACTGGCGATAGTCATCGCGCTCAGGGTCGGTGACCGCTTCGCCATTCAGGCGAATCTCGCCGGCCTGGGGCGGGTACAGACCCAGCAGCAGTTTGATCAGGGTGGTCTTGCCGCTGCCGTTTTCGCCGACGATAAACACGATATCGCCTTGCTGGATACTCAGGTTGATCGGCCCCAGGTGGAACGGCTCGCTGCCCTCGACCGCCGGCGGGCTGTAACTCACGTTGCGCAGTTCGAGGCTGTTGACCACCGGTGTCGGCGCTTCGCTGTCATCCATCAACAGGTGCGGTTCCGGGGACGAAAAACGCTCCGACAGTTCACTGATGCGGCCAAACGCGATCTTGGCCTTGCCGACCACGGGCATGTAACCCAGCAGGTGTTCCAACGGGCCTTTCATGTACAGCAGCACCAGCACGAAGCCGGTGATCACCGTCGGGTCCGGGTTGGGGTTGTACGCCTGCATCGCCAGGGCCAGGCCGATGACCACGAAGAACAGCATCGAGCCAAACGTCTTGGCCAGGATGTAGATATTGACCGAGCGCACCTGGATGTCGCTGATGCGGTCGGCGGTTTCCTGGATGCGGTGGGTGTTCATGCGAAACCGCCGTGGTCGGTGCATGCGCAGTTCCTTGGCGCCGGACGCAATGGCGTTGTAGTAACGCTGCAACTCGTCTTCATGGCTGCGCGCCAGGTCGAAGCCCTGGATGCCTTTGCCGCCGGCAATGAACTGCACGGTGCTGCCGATAATGATCGCCACCACCATCATCAGGAACATCGGCACCGACAGGTAGGCCAGGTAGCCCAGGCACCCGAGGGTGACTGTGGCCGCGATGGCCAGCGGCGTGAACGCGAAGGAAAAGTCGCTGATGGTGTCGACGTCGTGGGTCAGCACCGGGATCAGGCGGTGGGAGCGATAGCGTTCGATCTGACCGATGGGCGCCGATAACACCTTCTCGCCCAGGTCCTTGCGCAGGGCGGCGATGATCCGTTGCCCGACGTAGTTGGTGCCGATGTCGGAAATGATCGAACTGAACAGCGCCACCACGCACAGTGCCGCAAAGGTCAGAACCACGCCCTGGGTCATGCCTGCCGCCGAGTGCAGCGCGTTATTGATGGTCGCCAGCAGCAACGTAATGGCCAGGCCGCCCACCATGCCGAGGGCGACGGAGACCGTCACAATGATGCGAAAGGGCCGGAGCAGGGCGAGCATGCCTTTGAAGGCGCCGCGTTTGGGGTCGGTCATAAATACATCCCGGAGAGTGAAAAGAGGGGCTGGGCACACAGACCCTTACCCATGACAAACGAAGTGTCGGCGCGACTATTTAGCTCGGTGTGCCGGGCGGTGGCGGCGCTGGATAAATTGCGCGAGGGCTGGTTCGTTCTTGTTGGGTAGGCGCACGGGTATTCACGCCGTACGTATTCCTTCTGCGAGAGCGAAACAATGACGAAAAAGAACCTGGTGTATGTCTGGTCCCTGAGAAATGCCGCCGCCGACAAGGCCGGGCAGCCGGTGGCCTACAAGGACCACGAGCGCTACATGAAGTCGGTGCTGGAGTTTCTGGTGGGCTCGCTCAACGACACCGCGCTGGGCGATGCCTACAACCTGGTCGGGGTGGTGTACGACGACGATGAGCAGAATCCACGGGATCAGGCGTTGGTCGCCGATTATGGTTTCGCTTACAAGCCTGGCGGCCAGTGGTTGTACCCGGCCGACCTGAGCGTACAGGGCAAGTTGGTCAACGACCTGTTGCTGAGCGTACCGTCGACCTATCGTCGCCTGCCTCGGGGCAGCGCTGAGCATATCGCCGGCAAACAGGATTTCGAACGGCGCCTGCATGACGTGCTGGTCGAGTTGAAAGCCGACATCGTGGTGCTCGATGGCTTGCTGGTGATCCTCGATGAACTGGTACGCCCAGGCGCACCGTTTGCGCGGCGCATCATGAACATCCATCCGGGTATCACCCGCATCGAATCGCCTTACGAACGCCGTGGCGCCTATGCCACCTGGAACGCGTTGTATGGCGCGCGTGGGCAGACCGTGGTGGACTGGACGACCAGGGCTACCACCCCCTCGGCGCCGCTGTACCTCACCGGCGCGTCATTTCACTATGTGGATAACGGCATTGATTCCGGCGAAGTGTTCCACGACGTATTGAAGACCGAGATTTCGCCCGAAGACACCATCCTCGAACTGCGCTGGAACAACTTCAACAACAGCCTGTTCCCGGCGCTGCATGAAGGCCTGGAACTGTTGGCTAAGCAAGGCTGAATACAATCCTCCTGACGCATGGCGTTCAAATGTGGGAGGGGGCTTGCCCCCGATGGCGGAGGGTCAGTTGCAGAAGCATTCACTGACAGTCCCTCATCGGGGGCAAGCCCCCTCCCACATTGGATTGGTGTTTGGCTTGGAGACCGGGCACTACCCGGAAACCAAGCGTCTGCAGATAGATGTTGGTGCGGTTGCCGGAGCAGAAGGGCCGACTACATTCCTCCCGACGCATGAAGTTCAAATGTGGGAGGGGGCTTGCCCCCGATGGCGGTGGTTCAGTCAAAAATGCGCCTACTGACACTCCCTCATCGGGGCATAGGTATCTACTCAACTCAGCAGCGCCCAACCGTAACCACGATGCGAAGCGAGCC
>NZ_CVTO01000144.1:7839-90241 GCF_900004715.1 Pseudomonas sp. 24 E 13 | reverse complement strand
TGTACTCGTTCCAATCCAACACCCTGGTCGGCCCAGAGGCCGCCATCGGGGGCAAGCCCCCTCCCACATTGGTTTTATATAAGTCAGGAGGACAGGTTTTGTAATAGTTTTGCATTGTAGGAAATTTGTATTTGGGTTGTAGGATTCAAGTCCTTTCGTTATTTCAGGACTTGCATGAACACCCTCTCGGAGCCCCCCAGTCGTCTTTCCCCAAGACACCCGCTGTCTCTGTTCCCGCTCGTACACCCCGTATTTCGTCGACTAACCTTGTCCCGGTCCAGTGACCGCGTTTTGCCGTGTCCGGCATTCTGAACCACTTGAATACAGAGAACCCATAGATGGAATGGTTAGCGGATCCAACGGCCTGGCTCGGCCTTGCGACCTTGATTGTGCTGGAACTGGTACTGGGCATCGACAACCTGGTGTTTATCGCGATCCTCGCGGACAAATTGCCGCCTGAACAGCGCGACCGTGCGCGGCTGATCGGTTTGTCCCTGGCTTTGCTGATGCGCCTGGGCCTGCTGGCAAGTATTTCCTGGCTGGTGACGCTGACCCAGCCGCTGTTCGAGGTGTTCGACAAGAGTTTCTCCGGGCGTGACCTGATCATGCTGTTTGGCGGTGTGTTCCTGTTGTTCAAGGCCACCATGGAGTTGCATGAACGCCTGGAAGGGCATGTGGCCCAGCACAAGGGCAACGTGGCCTATGCGATGTTCTGGCCGATCGTGGCGCAGATCGTGGTGCTCGACGCGGTGTTCTCCCTGGATGCGGTGATTACCGCCGTGGGCATGGTCGATGAGCTGGCGGTGATGATGATCGCGGTGATCGTGTCCATCGGCCTGATGATCGTGGCGAGCAAGCCGCTGACCCGCTTCGTCAACGCCCACCCGACGGTGATCATGCTGTGCCTGGGCTTTTTGATGATGATCGGCTTCGCGCTGACTGCCGAAGGCCTGGGCTTTCATATCCCCAAAGGCTACCTGTACGCGGCGATCGGCTTCTCGATTCTGATTGAAGTGTTCAACCAGATCGCCCGTTCGCGGCGCAAGAAGTCGGCGCAAGGCGTATTGCCGGTGCGCGAGCGCACCGCCCACGCGGTGATGCGCCTGCTCGGCGGTCGCGGCCTGGCGGTGGAGGAGGTCGGTGAAGAGGTGGCCGACCTGCTGGACGCGTCGGATGCTGCGCAAGGTCCGTTGTTCGATCGACGCGAGCGCGTGATGATCAGCGGCGTGCTGCAACTGGCTGAACGCCCGATCCGCACATTGATGACGCCACGGGCCAAGGTCGACTGTATCGATCTGGCGGACGATCCCGAGAGCATCCGCCTGAAACTGATGCACTCGTCCTACTCGCGGCTGCCGTTGATCCGTAACGGTGCGGTGGATGAGCCCCTGGGTTTCGTGCACAAAAAGGAATTGCTCAAGGAATACCTGGCCGGCAACGAGCCGAATCTTGCCCATCTGGCGCGCCGTGCGATCAACCTGCTGGAGAGCTTTTCGATCCTCAACGCCCTGGAACAGATGCGTCAGGAGTCCACGCACATCGCCTTTGTGATCAACGAATTCGGCGATTTTATGGGGGTGTTGAGCATGACCGACATCCTGGAGTCCATCGCCGGTGAATTGCCGGACGCCAGTGAAATCGAGGGTCCGGATATCGTCGAGGAGGGCGACGGTTTTCGTGCCAGTGGCGCCTTGAACCTGAGCCAGGTCGGTCAGCGCACCGGCTTCAAGGCCGTGGCGACCGAGGATTATCAGACACTGGCTGGCCTGCTGATGAGCCTGCTCGATCGTCTGCCGGTGGTAGGTGATAGTCTGGAACATCAAGGCTGGCGATTGACGGTGGCCGCGGTTGAAGAGCGTCGGGTGACGCAGGTGGTCTTGCAGCCTTGCTCCGGTCAAAGCGACTGAACAGGCTGTCCACATACTGCTGTTGTTGCTCCACGGGGCCGAAACCCTTGTGCAGCTCCACCCTGGCGCCATGTTCCTAGATCAACAGCGTGGGAGTGCCCGTGACGTCAGGATGCCTCGGGGTATGGGCGCAATCGAGCACCATGCTGACTATCCACGGATGGCGCCAGGCGACTTTTTCGAACAACGGGGCTGCACTGGCGCAGGCCGGGCAGTGCTCCGAGACGAACAGAATGAACACGGGGCGCGGTGTATTCAGTACGCGCTGGAAGTCCTTGGCACCGGATATCGTTCGCGTGGCTGCGCCCATGGTGATCTCCTGTCGACGGCGTTGGTTGTTGCCAACGCTAGGCCGTTGATTCAGCCCCGTCTACTGTCAACCTTCACAGGTCGGGCTGACGCTCCAGCCGTTCCCGGGCCTTGCGCGCCTGGCTGGCGCATTTTCGGTATTCCTCATTGTCACGGGATGCCTTGGCCTCGCGGTAGGCATGGTGATTCTGGCTGGTGTAGTTGGTGTCGAAGGCTTCCTTGAGTTTGCGCAGTTGTTCCTTGCAGTCGCGGCGGTCGTTGCTCGCCAGCGCGTTGCCGGCCACCAGATAGCACAGCATTAACAGGCCAAGGCTCAATTTCATCCGGGGGTTCCTCCATGTAGGGGCTTGCTCGCTCTACAGGTTAGCCCAACGGTGCACAGTTGGTGCGCAGTAACACCGTTGTGGGGCAACCGGTAGCAGCCTGATGGGGTGATGGCGCAACGCCGCTGCGTTCTTCAATCTCTATCCTGCTGATCCATAAACAATTTCTCTCGTGCGTATTTTTCCCTGAAAGCATATGGCACACTTTCTGCTGTCTATTCCGTTGTTACATACCAAGTTCCGGTATAGCGGAATACACATCTCCTGGAGTGCTTGTCATGCATCACCGACCTTCCGTGTTCAAAGCGTGTGTTTTTCTCTTCGCCGCCTCGGCGTGCGTCGCCAGCCTCGCGCAGGCGGCGGACAGCAAACTCGATGACGTGCTCAAGCGTGGGCATCTGATCGTGGGTACAGGCAGTACCAATGCGCCGTGGCACTTCCAGGGAGCGGATGGCAAGTTGCAGGGGTTCGATATCGACATTGGCCGCATCGTCGCCAAGGGCCTGTTCAATGACCCGAGCAAGGTCGAGTTCGTGGTGCAGTCGTCCGACGCGCGGATTCCCAACCTGCTGACCGACAAGGTCGACATGAGTTGCCAGTTCATCACCGTCACCGCCAGCCGTGCGCAGCAGGTGGCCTTCACCCTGCCGTACTACCGCGAAGGCGTCGGCCTGCTGCTGCCGAACACCAGCAAGTACAAGGAAATCGAGGACCTGCAGGCGGCGGGCGATGGCGTCACCGTGGCCGTGCTGCAGAACGTGTATGCCGAGGAATTGGTGCACCAGGCGCTGCCCAAGGCCAAGGTCGACCAGTACGACAGCGTCGACCTGATGTACCAGGCCGTGAACTCCGGTCGTGCCGATGCCGCCGCCACCGATCAGTCCTCGGTCAAATACCTGATGGTGCAAAACCCTGGCCGCTATCGCAGCCCGACCTACGCCTGGAGCCCGCAGACCTACGCGTGTGCGGTCAAGCGTGGCGACCAGGACTGGCTGAACTTCGTCAATACCGCGCTGCATGAAGCCATGACCGGCGTCGAATTCCCCACCTACAAGGCCTCGTTCAAGCAATGGTTCGGCGTTGACCTGCCGGAGCCGGCGATTGGTTTTCCCGTGGAATTCAAGTGATCCGCAACAATCGGGGCGCGCGTGATGGCGCCCCATTCAGGTAGTGCCGACCATGAACTATCAGTTGAACTTTGCCGCCGTATGGCGTGATTTCGACACCTTGCTGGCGGGTCTCGGCCTGGGTCTGCAATTGGCCCTGCTGTCGATCGCCATCGGCTGCGTGATCGGCCTGCTGATGGCGTTTGCCATGCTGTCCAGGCACCGCGCGTTGCGCATTTTCGCTTCGGTGTACGTGACGGTGGTGCGCAACACGCCGATCCTGGTGTTGATCCTGTTGATCTACTTCGCCTTGCCGTCGCTGGGGATTCGCCTGGATAAAATTCCGTCGTTCATCATTACCCTGTCGCTGTATGCCGGGGCCTATCTGACCGAGGTATTCCGCGCCGGGCTGTTGAACATTCCCAAGGGCCTGCGCGAAGCCGGCTTGGCGATTGGCCTGGGTGAGTGGCGTATCCGCGCCTATATCACCGTGCCGGTGATGCTGCGCAACGTGCTGCCGGCGCTGTCTAACAACTTTATCTCGCTGTTCAAGGACACGTCCCTGGCCGCTGCGATTGCGGTGCCGGAGCTGACCTATTACGCCCGCAAGATCAACGTCGAAAGCTACCGGGTGATTGAAACCTGGCTGGTCACGACCGCGCTCTACGTGGCTGCCTGTTACCTCATTGCCATGCTGCTCCGTTACCTGGAACAGCGTCTGGCGATTCGTCGTTAAGGAGGGTTTCCATGTACGAATCCCCCAGTTGGCTGCATGAATTGTGGATTGCCCGGGAGACGCTGTGGGCGGGATTTCAGACCAGTATCTATTGCTCGGCGCTGGCAATTCTCTTCGGCACCCTGATCGGTATCTGCGCCGGGATGGTGCTCACTTACGGCAAGTTCTGGATGCGTGCGCCGTTCCGTCTGTATGTCGACCTGATTCGCGGCACGCCGGTGTTTGTGCTGGTGTTGGCGTGTTTCTACATGCTGCCGGCGCTCGGCTGGCAGATCAGCGCGTTCCAGGCCGGCGCCGTCGGGCTCACGCTGTTCTGTGGCTCCCACGTCGCGGAAATCGTGCGCGGTGCGCTGCAGGCCATTCCCCGTGGGCAACTGGAAGCGGGCAAGGCGATTGGCCTGACGTTCTACCAGTCCCTGGGCTACGTGCTGTTGCCCCAGGCGCTGCGGCAGATCCTGCCGACCTGGGTCAATTCCTCCACGGAAATCGTCAAGGCCTCGACCCTGCTCTCGGTCATCGGCGTGGCCGAGTTGCTGCTGAGCACCCAGCAAGTCATCGCACGCACCTTCATGACCCTGGAGTTCTACCTGTTCGCAGGCTTCATGTTCTTTGTCATCAACTACGCCATTGAATTATTCGGGCGCTACATAGAAAAGCGGGTGGCCTTGCCATGAATCAACTTCAAACAACCGAACCGCTGCTGAATATTCGTGGCCTGCGCAAGCAATACGGGGCAGTGGAAGTGCTCAAGGGCGTCGACCTGAGCCTGCAGCGCGGCAACGTGGTGACCCTGATCGGCTCCAGCGGCTCGGGCAAGACCACCCTGTTGCGTTGCGTCAACCTGCTGGAAGAATTCCAGGGCGGGCAGATAACCCTGGACGGCGAGTCCATTGGTTACAGCGACGTGGCCGGCAAGCGCGTGCGCCATCCCGAGCGCGTGATCGCCCAGCACCGCGCCATGACCGGCATGGCGTTCCAGCAGTTCAACCTGTTCCCGCATTTGACCGCCTTGCAGAACGTGACTTTGGGCTTGTTGAAAGTTAAGAAAATGCCTAAGGACGAGGCGGTGTCGCTCGCGGAAAAATGGCTCGACCGCGTGGGACTTCTGGAGCGTCGCAATCACTTTCCCGGTCAGTTGTCCGGCGGCCAGCAACAGCGCGTGGCGATTGCGCGGGCGATTGCCATGAACCCCAGCCTGATGCTCTTCGACGAAGTGACCTCGGCCCTCGACCCGGAACTGGTAGGCGAAGTGCTCAGCGTGATCAAGGGACTGGCGGAGGAGGGCATGACCATGTTGCTGGTCACCCACGAAATGCGCTTTGCCTATGAAGTGTCCGACAAAATCGTTTTCATGAACCAGGGGCGCATTGAAGAGCAGGGCAGCGCCAAGGATATTTTCGAACGCCCGCAGTCGCCGCGACTGGCGGAATTTCTCAAGAACATTCGTTTTTAATCAAGGAGCTATTTTATGAGCATTACTCGTTACGGTGCCGGCAGTACTGCCGGCGGCGGCCAGCCACGTCCCTTCGCCCGCGCAGTGGAAGCGGACGGCTGGTTGTACGTCTCAGGCCAGGTGCCTGCGGTGGACGGCGAAATCATCACTGGCGGGATCATCGAGCAAACCCGCCAAACCATGCGCAACGTGGTGGCGATCCTTGAAGAGGCCGGCTACGAATTGAAAGACGTGGTGCGTGTCGGCGTGTGGCTGGAAGACCCACGGGACTTCTGGAGTTTCAACAAGGTGTTCGGTGAATACTTCACCCCGGAACACGCCCCCGCGCGAGCCTGCGTGCAGGCGAACATGATGGTCGATTGCAAGGTGGAGATCGATTGCGTGGCCTACAAGAAAAAGGGCTAAATTGGCCCCATTCTCAAGACCACAGCAACTCCAATGTGGGAGGGGGCTTGCCCCCGATAGCGGTGTATCAGTAACAGATGTATGGACTGACACACTGCAATCGGGGGCAAGCCCCCTCCCACAGGGGATCACTGTGTAGCACACACCCAAGACCGGATCGGAACCGCCATGACCGAAGACACCATCAAACGCCGCGCCAAGGGCCTGGACCGTGCGTTCGATATCCTCGATTTTCTCAAGGAGGTCGGCCAGCCGCTGCGCCCGAATGATATCGCCAGTGGCATCGGCAGCCCCAAGTCCACGGTCTATGAACTGGTCGCCTCGCTGCTCGAACGGCGCATCCTGGAAACCGTGGGCAAGGACGGTCACGTCTACCTCGGGCGCCAGCTGTATTTCCTCGGCCAGGCGCACCTGCGTCACTTCGACCTGACCCGCGAGGCCGACCACGCCTTGCAGGAAATCGTCAGCCAGACCCACGAAACCGCGCAGATGTGCCTGCTCAACGGGCGCAAGTACACCGTGGCGCTGATGCGCGAAGGCCAGCGGCATTTCCGTATTTCGTCGGATATCGGTGAAAACGCGCCTATCCCCTGGACCGCTTCCGGACGCCTGTTGCTGGGGCATTTGAGCGACCGGCAGATCATCGACCTGATCGACTCCGACGATTTCATCCTGCCGGATGGCCTGCGCCTGCCCCTGGAGACCTTCCTGGCACAGATCCGCCAGGCCACCCTCGACGGGTTCTTCTCCTTCGACAGTGTGGCCGACACCTTTACCCACTGCTTTGCCGCCCCGGTGCGCGACGCCCAGGGCATCAGCATCGCGACGCTGTGCATCGTTGCCCCTCGGGCCGATGCGAGCAAAAACTACCACGACTATCGCCGGGTGCTGATCGACAGCGCCAACAGCCTGGCCCGGCGCATCACCGAATAGGAATTTCCCATGTCTGCCTTCAATGCCGTTGAAAAAGGCGCCGCCGCCATTGGCGCCCATCTGGTCCGCGACGTTAGCCTGCCGGCCCTGGTGCTGCACCGCGAAGCCCTGGAACACAACATCCGCTGGATGCAGGACTTTGTCAGCAACAGCGGCGCGCAGTTGGCGCCCCACGGCAAGACCAGCATGATGCCCGCCTTGTTCCAGCGTCAGATCACTGCCGGAGCCTGGGGCATTACCCTGGCCAACGCCGTGCAGACCCGCGCCGCCTATGCCGGTGGCGTGCGCCGTGTGCTGATGGCCAACCAGTTGGTGGGCGCGCCGAACATGGCGTTGATTGCCGACCTGCTGGCCGATCAGGATTTCGACTTTCATTGCATGGTCGATCACCCGGACAACGTCGCAGATCTGGGCCTGTTCTTCGCCGCCCGTGGCCTGCGCCTGAACGTGATGATCGAGTACGGCGTGGTCGGTGGCCGGTGCGGCTGCCGCAGCGAGCAGGAAGTGCGCGAATTGGCCAAGGCGATCAAGGCTCAACCTGCGTTGGCCCTGACCGGCATCGAAGGCTACGAAGGCGTGATCCACGGCGAGCACGCCATCAGCGGCATCCGGGACTTCGCCGCCAGCCTGGTACGCCTGGCGGTGGACCTGCAAGACAACGGCTTTTTTGACCTGCCCAAACCTATCGTCACCGCATCGGGTTCGGCCTGGTATGACCTGATCGCCGAATCCTTCGAGCAACAGAATGCCGCCGGGCGCTTCCTCAGTGTGTTGCGTCCCGGCAGCTACGTGGCCCACGACCATGGCATCTACAAGCAAGCGCAATGCTGTGTGCTGGACCGTCGCAGCGACCTCGACGAAGGCCTGCGCCCGGCGCTGGAAGTCTGGGCCCATGTGCAATCGTTGCCCGAACCCGGCTTTGCGGTGATCGCCCTGGGCAAGCGCGACGTGGCCTACGACGCCGGTCTGCCGGTGCCGCTCAAACGCTACAAGGCCGGCATCGTGCCGGCCGAGGGCGATGATGTGAGCGCGTGCCAGGTGACCGCCGTGATGGACCAGCATGCGTTCATGACCGTGGCGCCGGGGGTTGAACTGCGCATTGGCGACATCATTTCGTTGGGTACTTCCCATCCCTGCCTGACGTTCGACAAGTGGCAGGTGGGTTGCCTGGTGGATGAGCAACTGCGGGTGATCGAGACCCTGCGTACCTGCTTCTAGACCGAGTCGCGACTATCGGGGGCAAGCCCCCTCCCACAGGGAATGCATTCCACATGTGGGAGGAGGCTTGCCCCCGATGAGGCCATCAGCCCCACCGAGAAATCAGCCATGACCACTCAACCGCGCATCGCCCTCATCGGCGAATGCATGATCGAACTGCAACACCGCGCCGATGGCAGTCTGCACCAGAGCTTCGGCGGCGACACCCTGAACACCGCCGTGTACCTGCGCCGCGAACTGGGGGATGTGGGCAGCGTCGACTACGTCACCGCCCTGGGCGACGACAGCTTCAGCGATTCAATGTGCGCGCAGTGGCAAGCCGAGGGCATTGGCCTGGGCATGGTCCAGCGCCTGCCCGGACGCCTGCCGGGCTTGTATTGCATCCAGACCGATGCCAATGGCGAGCGCAAGTTTCTCTACTGGCGCAACGAAGCGGCCGTGCGCGATTGCTTCACCACGCCTGCGGCCGAGCCGATCCTGGCGGCGTTGCCGGAGTATGACCTGGTGTATTTCAGCGGCATCACCCTGGCGGTGCTGGGTGAGGTTGGGCGCGCACGCTTGCTGGACACCCTGGTGCAAACCCGCCGCCGGGGCGGGAAGGTGGTGTTCGATAACAACTACCGGCCACGGCTATGGGCCGATGTGGACGCGGCGCGTGAGGCTTATCGCAAGGTGTTGGCCGAAGTGGATATCGCCTTGTTGACCGAGGATGACGAGCGCGCGCTGTTTGGCTATGAGGACAGCGAGCAGGTGTTTGCAGCCTATCCAGCGATTGCCGAGGTGGTGCTCAAGCGCGGGGCGGATGCGTGTTTGATTCGTTGCGCGGGGGAGCGTTTTGCCGTGCCGGCATTGAAGGTGGAGAAGGTGGTGGACACCACGGCGGCGGGGGATTCGTTCAGTGCGGCGTACCTGGCCGGGCGGCTCAAGGGTGGGTCGCCGCAAGCGGCGGCGTTGGCGGGGCATCGGCTGGCGAGTCGGGTGATTCAGGTGCCGGGGGCGCTGATACCGAGGTGAATGGCCGCCTGTGGCGGATCGGGGGCAAGCCCCCTCCCACAGTTAACCGCGTTTTAACTGCAAGAATGCAGCCCAATGTGGGAGGGGGCTTGCCCCCGATAGCGGTGTAAAGCCAACCCCCTCAATCCCGGTAAAACACCTGCACCAGGTGATAGCCAAACTTGCTCTTGATCGGCCCATGCACCACCTTCACCGGCTTCTTGAAGATCACCGCATCGATCACCCCTACCATCTGCCCGGGCCGCACCTCTCCCAGATCACCGCCACGCTTGCCCGACGGGCAGGTGGAGTATTTCTTGGCGAGCACGTCAAACGCTTCGCCCTTGGCAATGCGCTGCTTGAGCTGTTCGGCTTCTTCGCTGGTCTTCACCAGGATATGGCGGGCTTGGGCTTTCATTGATCTCTACCAGGTGTGCGACGGCGCGCGATTATGCCTGAACTCAGGCCTCGACGCCGATCATGCTGCGGATTTTGGTGGCCAGCAGGTCGATGGAAAATGGCTTGGCGACCATGTCCATGCCGTCCTCCAGGAAGCCCTGGCGTTCAGCGGCTTTCTCCGCATAACCGGTCATAAACAGCACGCGCAGGCCCGGGCGATGCTGGCGGGCGATTTCTGCCAGTTGCCGGCCGTTCATGCCCGGCAGGCCGACGTCGGTCACCAGCAAATCCACGCGCAGGTCCGACTCCAGCAGCGGCAGCGCGGCCCGGGCATCCGCCGCCTGATGAGCGGTATAGCCCAGTTCGTCGAGTACGTTGACCACCAGCATGCGCACCGCCGGGTCGTCCTCGACCACCACCACGGCCTCTCCGGCCAGGGCCACCGGGGCTTCGCCCAGGCTGGCCGGCAGGCTGCTTTCCAGCGCGGTGCCATGCAGACGTGGCAGGTACAGGCGCACGCACGTGCCCTGGCCGGGCTCGCTCTGGATAGTCACATGGCCCCCGGACTGTTGGGCGAAGCCGTAGATCATCGACAAGCCCAGGCCGGTGCCTTGGCCGATGGGTTTGGTGGTGAAGAACGGATCGAAGGCCTTGGCGAGGATTTTCGGCGCCATGCCGCTGCCGTTGTCGCGCACGCCGAGCATCACGTAGTCGCCGGCCTTGACCGGCTCCAGGGTGGTGATATCGGTGCCGTCCAGATAGCTGTTGGCGGTTTCGATCAGCAGTTCGCCGCCGTCGGGCATGGCATCGCGGGCGTTGATCACCAGGTTGAGCAGGGCGTTTTCCAGTTGGCTGGCGTCGGTGTTCACCGGCCAGATGTCTTTGCCAAGCTGCACGGTGAGGGTGATATGCGCGCCCTTGGTGCGGCGAAAGAGATCCTCCAGGGACGCCACCAGCTGGTTGGGGTCGGTGGGGCGTCGGTCCAGCGATTGGCGCCGTGAGAACGCCAGCAGCCGGTGGGTAAGGGCGGCGGCGCGGTGGGCGGACGTCACGGCGGCATCGGCAAAGCGGCCGATGTCCTCGCTGCGGCCGTCGGCAATGTAGCGTTGCATCAGGTCCAGGCTGCCGATGATACCGGTGAGCATATTGTTGAAGTCGTGGGCGATACCGCCCGTGAGCTGGCCCACCGCTTCCATTTTCTGCGCGTGGCGCAAGGCGTCTTCGGCCCGTTCGCGTTCGAACATCTCATTCTGCAGGCGCTGGTTGGCCTCGGCCAGTGCCTGGGTGCGCTGGGCCACGCGTTCTTCAAGGTTCTCGTTGAGATGGCGCAGGGCTTCTTCGGTAAGTTTGCGTTCGGTCTCATCGATCACAAAGATGTAGAAACCGTTCACCGAGCCGTCGTTGCTGAAGCGCGGCAGGTACTTCATCAAGGCATGGCGCGCGCGCCCGTCGCGGTGCGGCGTGACGGTCATGAAACTGCACGCCTTGCCGTTGAGCGCGGCGGCGATCTTGTCGGCGCGTCCGGCGTATACGTCATCGCCGATGACTTCGCGGATGGTCTTGCCGTACAGCTCTTGAGGCGTTTGGCCGTACCAGTCGAGGTAGGCACTGTTGTTCAGGCGAAAGCGCTGCTCGTGGTCGACGTAGCCGATCAACACCGGCATGGCGTTGATGATCAGTTGCAGCTCGGTCTGGCTTTGACGCAGCGCCTGTTCGGTGTGCTTGCGCTCGGTGAGGTCGAGCGCGGCGCCAAGGAACCGCGCCGGCCGTCCGTGCGGGTCCTTGTAGCAACGGCCACGGGCAAACACCCAGCGTACCTGGCCGTCGGCCTGCTGCAGGCGGTATTCCTCGGCGTATTCGGTGCCGTGGGTGATGCAGTGCTTGATGCTGCGCGTGACCGTGCCACGGTCTTCGGGGTGCACGCCGAGCAGGTAGGCGCTGATGGGCAACAGGCCGGCGTCATTCGGGTCGACGCCATGCAAGTGAGCGAAATGCGCGTCGGCGATAAAGCGGTCTTCGCCGATGTCCCAGTCCCAGGTGCCCACCGCGTCGGTCGCCGCCAGTGCCAGCTGCAGGCGCTGCTCGGTGCTGTGCTGGGCCTTGAGGCTGTCTTCGGAACGCTGCTGCAATTCGAGGGTTTTGCTGCGCCGCTCGTTGGTTTCGATGGCGGTGACCAGGATGCCGGCCACGCGGCCGCTTTCATCGCGCACCGGGCTGTAGGTCAGGTCGAGCCAGATTTCAGTGTCGCGCTGGTTGCGCTGCAGCACGAAACATTGCTCGCTGAAGGTCCGCACCTGGCCACCGAGCACCGCGTCGTAGATCGGCGCGGCAAAGCCCTGCAGTTCCGGCCAGGTGGTGTGTACCGGCTGGCCGAGGGCGTCGGGGTGCTTGTTGCCGGCCAGCAGGGCGAAGCCATCGTTGTAGAGCTGGATGAGCTGCTCGCCCCAGAGCAGCAGCATCGGCATGGGCGAATGCACCACGATATCCACGGCGGTGCGCAGACTTTGCGGCCAGCCACTGGCCTCACCGAGGGGGCTTTGCGCCCAGTCCAGCCGCTCGATCAGTGCAGCGGCCTCGCTACCGGTGGATGTTCCATTCATGAAAAAGCCCTGCGCTTGACGCTTTGAAAAAAAGACAACACCTATTATCCCTAGAGAGAACCACGGGTGGCTACCTCGGAAAATAGCATGCATTTTTGGATTTTTTCAAAAACGCCGCGTCAGCGCTGAAACCTTTCATCTATCCAGCCAGCTCAGGGCGGTCGCGAAATTGCTCGAGCGCCTGGGGATTGGCCAGCGCATCGGTGTTTTTCACCGGCTCACCGTGCACGACGTTGCGCACTGCCAATTCGACGATCTTACCGCTGATGGTGCGCGGGATATCCGTGACCGCGAGGATCTTCGCCGGCACATGGCGCGGTGTGGTATTGGCACGGATCACCTGGCGAATCTGCTGCTCCAGCGCCTTATCCAGTTGCACACCGTGGTCAAGGCGCACAAACAGCACCACGCGCACATCGTCCTGCCAGCGCTGGCCGATGGCGAGGCTTTCCAGCACCTGGGGGACTTTTTCCACCTGGCGATAAATCTCGGCGGTGCCGATGCGCACGCCGCCAGGGTTGAGCACCGCGTCGGAGCGGCCGTGGATCAGCAGGCTGCCATTGGGGCGCTGCTCGGCATAGTCGCCCTGGGCCCACACGCCGGGGAACTGGCTGAAATACGACGCGCGCAGTTTGTGCTGCTGTGGATCGTTCCACAGCCCGATGGGCATGGCCGGAAAGTGCCGGGTACACACCAGTTCGCCTTTTTCGCCGAGCAGCGGCCGGCCCTGGTCGTCCCACACTTCAATGGCCATCCCCAGGCTCTTGCACTGCATTTCGCCACGGCGCACCGGCAGCACCGGGTTGCCGATCACGAAGCAGGAGACGATATCGGTGCCGCCGGACATCGACGACAGGCACAGCTCGCCCTTGATCTCGCGGTACACATAGTCGTAACTCTGGGGCGACAACGGCGAACCGGTGGAAATCAGGCCCTTCAGGCTGCTCAGCTGGTGGCTCAGGCGTGGCTGCAGCCCGGCTTTCTCCAGGGTGACGAGAAACTTGGGGCTGGTGCCGAACACACTGATGTTTTCCGCATCGATCAGGTCGATCAACCGCTCGGGTCCGGGATGGAACGGCGAGCCGTCATACAGCACCGCCGTAGCGCCAATCGCCAGCACCGACACCAGCCAGTTCCACATCATCCAGCCGCAGGTGGTGTAGTAGAACAGGCAGTCCTCACGGGACAGGTCGGCGTGCAGGCCGTGTTCCTTGAGGTGGGTGAGCAACACGCCGCCGCTGCCGTGAATGATGCACTTGGGCACGCCGGTAGTACCGCTGGAATAGAGGATATACAGCGGATGATCGAACGGCACCGCGACAAACTCAGGCTCGCCGCCGGCCTGGTAGACGTCGTCCCACAGCCTGACCCGGGCCTGGGTCAGGTAGTCGCCGACCTGCGCCTGCGGGCGGGCGTAGGGCACGATGATCAGTTGTTCCAGGGACGGCAGTCGTTCGAGGATTTCATTGAGCTTGGCGCTCTGGTCGAGGGTCTTGCCGGCATAGCGATAACCGGCGCAGGTGATCAGCACCTTGGGTTCGATCTGGCCGAATCGGTCGATCACGCCCTGAGTACCGAAATCCGGCGAGGAGCACGACCAGATCGCCCCAAGGCTGGTGGTGGCGAGCATGCCGACCAGGGTTTGCCAGGTGTTGGGCATGCACGCGGCCACCCGGTCACCGAGGCCGACCCCGGCCGCGCGCAGGCTGTTTTGCAGGCCGGCCACGTGGGCGGCCAACTCGGCGTAGGTCAGTTGTTCGCGCTGGCCGTCTTCGCTGATGGCAATCACGGCAGGGTGGTCGTCGCGACGGCGCAGCAGGTGCTCTGCAAAGTTCAACGTCGCGCCGGGAAACCATTGGGCGCTGGGCATTTCGGTGCCTTCGATCAACGTGGCGCTGGGCGGGCTGCGAAAGTGCACGTCAAAGAACGCCACGATGGCCTGCCAGAAGTCCGCGCGCTGGTCGATGCTCCATTGGTGCAGGGCGGGGTAGTCGCTGAGCTGCAAGTCGTGGCGAGCATTGATGAAACGTTGGAACTGGTCCATCCGTGTGTTGGCGATGCGTTCGGGGGAGGGTTGCCAGAGGATGTCGGACATAGCGAGATCTCTTGTTCTTATGCACGTTCTTCCAAACAATGGAGTTCCAGTGTGGGAGGGGGCTTGCCCCCGATGGCGGTGGTTCAGCTGGCACATGTGATACTGATCCACTGCCATCGGGGGCAAGCCCCCTCCCACATTAATCTCCACTGTCTGGGGTTATTGGGCCAGCCAGCCGCCATCGATATTCCACGCCGCACCCCGCACCTGGGCGCCGGCCTCACTGCATAAAAACAACACCAACTCACCCAACTGCGACGGCGTCACAAACGCCAGCGACGGCTGCTTCTCCGCCAGCAGATCCTGCTGCGCCTGCTGCGGCTGCACCCCACTGGCCACGCGATCATCTATCTGCTTCTGCACCAGCGGGGTCAGCACCCAGCCTGGGCAAATGGCATTGCACGTCACGCTGCTGGTGGCGGTTTCCAGGCCGACGACTTTGGTCAGGCCGATGACCCCGTGCTTGGCCGCCACATAAGCCGCCTTGCCCACCGAACCCACCTGGCCATGCACCGAGGCAATATTGACGATGCGTCCCCAGCCCCTGGCCTTCATGCCCGGCAGGCTCAGGCGGGTGGCGTGGAACACCGATGACAGGTTGATGGCGATGATCGCGTCCCAGCGTTCCACCGGAAAGTCTTCCACCGCTGCCACGTGCTGGATGCCGGCGTTGTTGACCAGAATGTCGACGCCGCCGAACTCCCGCTCGGCATAGGCGAACATCTCGGCGATCTGCGCCGGGTCGCTGACATCCGCCGGGTGATGCCCGACCTTGCCGCCAAACGCCTGCACCTGGGCGATCACCGCGCCGGCGTCACCGAAGCCGTTGAGGATCAGGTTGGCGCCGGCCTTGGCCAGGCTCAGGGCAATGCCCAGGCCGATGCCGCTGGTGGAGCCGGTGACCAGGGCCGTCTTGCCGTTCAATGTCGTCATGAAAACCTCACACAATGCCGGTGGCGTAGAAAGTACCGATCACCACGAACACCGCGAGGGTCTTGATGATCGTGATGCCGAAAATGTCCTTGTAGGCTTCGCGGTGAGTCAGCCCGGTCACCGCCAGCAGCGTGATCACCGCGCCGTTGTGGGGCAGGGTGTCCATGCCGCCGCTGGCCATGGCCGCGACCCGGTGCAGCACTTCAAGGGGGATATTGGCCGCATGGGCCGCTGAAATAAAGCTCTCGGACATGGCCGCCAGGGCGATGCTCATGCCGCCGGACGCGGAGCCGGTAATCCCCGCCAGCAGGGTGACGGTAATGGCTTCGTTGACCAGCGGGTTGGGAATGCCCTTGAGCCAGTCCGCCAGCACCAGAAAGCCCGGCAACGACGCAATCACCGCACCAAAGCCGTATTCCGAGGCGGTGTTCATGGCGGCGAGCAGCGCGCCGCTGACCGCACTTTTACTGCCTTCGGCCAGCTTGCTCTTGATCGCCGAGAAGCCGAACACCAGCACCACGATAATCCCCACCAGCAACGCCGCCTGCACCGCCCAGATCGCCGTGAGCTTGGCGATGTCGGTGGTCACCGGGGTGCTCATGCCGGGCAGGCTGAGGCTGTGGGTCTTGCCGTACCACTGCGGGATCCAGTGGGTGAACAGCAGGTTCATCACTCCCACCAGAATCAGCGGCGACAGCGCGACCCAGGGGTTGGGCAGGGTCAGGTTTTCGGCGGTTTCCGGTTCGTTGCGCAGCTCGGTGCCATAGCCTTCACCTGCGCGCTGGGCCTTGTTGCGCTGGCGTGCCAGGTACAGCATGCCGGCGCAGAATACGAAGATCGTGCCGATCAGCCCGAGCCACGGCGCCGCCCAGGCGGTGGTGTTGAAGAAGGTGCTGGGGATAATGTTCTGGATCTGCGGCGTGCCGGGCAGGGCGTCCATGGTGAACGAAAACGCACCGAGGGCGATGGTGGCCGGGATCAGGCGCTTGGGGATATTGCTCTGGCGGAACATCTCCGCCGCAAACGGGTACACCGCAAACACCACCACGAACAGCGACACGCCGCCGTAGGTGAGCAGGGCGCAGACCAGCACGATCACCAGCATCGCCTGGCGCGTACCGAGCACCCGAATGGCGGCGGCAACAATCGAGCGCGAAAAGCCCGACAGCTCGATCAGCTTGCCGAATACCGCGCCGAGCAGGAACACCGGGAAATACAGCTTGATAAAGCCGACCATCTTTTCCATGAACACCCCGGTAAAGGCCGGGGCGACAGCGGACGGGTCGGTGAGCAGCACCGCGCCGAGGGCGGCGATTGGGGCAAACAGGATGACGCTGTAGCCACGGTAGGCAGCCAGCATCAGCAGCGCCAGGGCTGCCAGGGCAATGATCACACTCATGGTGTGTCTCCATCGGATTGTTATTGTTGTGGGGTGGGGCTTTGGGGGAGGTATAGCGAGATGTGTGCCAAGTATTTAAGTTGTTGAAATAAAAGGTTATTTATAGGATCTTGCGTTGATTTTTTTAGGGTATCTCAATAGTGAGACAAACACTGCTCCAATGTGGGAGGGGGCTTGCCCCCGATGGCGGTGTATCAGGTGTATTTGCTCAAGCTGACACACTGCTATCGGGGGCAAGCCCCCTCCCACATTGGATTGTCTTTATATTGAGAGCGTTGTCTCTTCAGGGAGACTGGGTGAGGCCCAGGGCGATCATTTTCTTGTACAGCGTCGACCGCCCCAGCCCCAACCGCTTGGCGGCCTCCACCACATTCCCCGCGCACGCCTGCAAGGCCTCACCGATCAACTGTCGATCGAACCGCGCCCGCGCCGCCGCAAACGTCTCACCCTCAACCGTGGCCACCGCACCGCGTGCCACCGGGCTGAACGTACCAATCGCCGCACGAATTTCCCCGGCGCTCAACACCAGGTCATCACTCAACAACGCCGCCCGCTCGAGCACATTGCGCAGCTCGCGGATATTGCCCGGCCAGGCGTGCCGGGCCAATAGTGTCAGCGCTTCAGGGCTCAACTCGTGGCGGCTGCGCAGTTCTTCCAGAATCGCCTCGCTCAGTGCGGGGATGTCCTCCAGCCGTTCACGCAACGGCGGCACCTGGATCGGCAGTACATTGAGGCGGTAATACAGGTCTGCGCGGAATTCGCCACGCTTGATCGCCGCCTCCAGGTCCATGGAGGTGGCGGCAATCACCCGCACATCGCTGTGCAACATCTCGTTGGAACCCACCGGCTCGAATTCCTTTTCCTGCAGCACCCGCAATAACTTGCTTTGCAGGGGCATCGGCATATCGCCGATCTCATCCAGAAACAGCGTGCCACCCTGGGCGATCTGGAACTTGCCCGGCCGGCCCTTGCGGTCGGCGCCGGTAAACGCCCCCGGCGCGGTGCCGAAAAACTCGGCTTCAAGCAGGTCGTGGGGAATCGCGGCGCTGTTGATGCTGACGAACGCCTTGTGGGCGCGAGGCGACGCGCCGTGGATGGCCTGGGCGAGCAGTTCCTTGCCGGTGCCGGTTTCGCCCAGCAGCAGCACCGGCGACTCGGCGCTCGCACTGCGCCGCGCGCGGCGCTTGACGTCAAGGCTGGCGGCGCTGGTGCCGATAAAGTGCGCGAAGTTGTATTTACTTTGCCGCGAGCGTAACAGCGAGCGGGTGGACGCCAGCTCCTGCTGCAGGCTCAGGTAGCGCTCGATCAGCGGCGACAGGTTGCGCAGCTCATCGAACAACGCAAACCCGATCGCACCGATCACCGCGCCGGCTTCGTCGTGGATCGGCAGGCGCATCACCACCAGCGGGCCCTTGGGTGTGTCCTGGATATCCAGCAGGATCGGCCGGTCATTGCGCACCACCTGGCGCAGCAGGCTATTGGAGATCACCTGCTCGCAGGGTTGGCCGATGGCCTGCTCGGCGCTCTGCAGGCCGAAACGCCTGGCGTAGCGTTCGTTCATCCAGACGATATTCGCGTCGCGATCGACAATCACCGTGCCTTCGCTGGACTGCTCGATGATCTCGAACAGCGACTGGATGGCCAGGCCACGAACCTGTTGGTAATCCTTGAGGCTGGTACTCATGGGTACAAATCCTGTTAATGATCGTTCCCACGCTCTGCGTGGGAATGCCTCCCGTGACGCTCCGCGTCACTTGGCACAAGGCGTGGGGACTTGCGTGCCTGGCGGGACGCGGAGCGTCCTTGGCTGTGTTACCACGCAGAGCGTGGGAACAATCTCACAACGGGATGTGCGCGGCCGCCAGCAATTCTTTTGTATACGGGTGTTGCGGCGACTCAAATACATCATGACTGGCACCGCGCTCCACCACCTTGCCGTCCTTGACCACGATCATATCGTGGGCCATCGCACGCACCACCGCCAGGTCATGGCTGATGAACAGGTAAGTCAGGCCGTATTTCTCCTGCAGTTCGCGCAGCAGCGCCACCACTTGTTTTTGCACCGTACGGTCCAGCGCCGAGGTGGGTTCATCCAGCAGCATCAGCGCCGGCCTGAGCACCAGCGCACGCGCAATGGCGATACGTTGCCGCTGGCCGCCGGAAAACTCATGGGGGTAGCGATGGCGGCTGGCGGGGTCCAGGCCTACATCCTTGAGCACCTGAATCACCTGCGCTTCGCGCGCGTCGAGGCTGCACGGAGCATGCACTTCCAGGCCCTCGCTGATGATCTGCTGCACCGACATGCGCGGGCTGAGGCTGCCATAGGGGTCCTGGAACACCACCTGCATCTGCTTGCGCCACGGCCGCATCTGCTGATGGTTGAGCGGGTCGAGGGCCTGGCCCTGGAAGCGGATGCTGCCGCTGGAGTCCAGCAAGCGCAGAATCGCCTGGCCGAGGGTGGACTTGCCCGAGCCGGACTCGCCGACAATCCCCAGGGTCTTGCCCCGTTGCACGCTCAGGCTGATGCCGTCCACCGCGCACAGGTAGGTCTTGGGTCGAAACAGTCCGCCGCCGAGGCGAAACTGCACGGTCAGGTCATCGACCTGCAAGACCGTCTCGCGCTCTTCACCGCACAGCGCATCGCCCGAAGGTTCGGCGTCCAGCAGCAGGCGGCTGTAAGGATGTTGAGGCGACGTGAACAGCGTTTGGCAATCGGCCTGCTCGACGATCTCCCCGGCGCGCATCACGCACACGCGCTGGGCAATGCTGCGCACCAGGTTGAGGTCATGGCTGATCAGCAGCAGTGACATGCCCAGGCGTTGCTGCAGGGACTTGAGCAACAGCAGGATCTTGCGCTGCACGGTCACGTCCAGCGCGGTGGTGGGTTCGTCGGCAATCAGCAGTTCCGGCTCGCAGGCCAGGGCCATGGCGATCATCACCCGCTGGCGCTGGCCGCCGGAGAGTTGATGGGGATAGGCCTTGAGCCGCTCCCGGGGTTTCTGGATGCCCACCAGCTCGAGCAGCTCGAGGATGCGCGCCTGCGCCGCCTTGCCGCCCAGGCCCTTGTGCAGCAGCAGGGTCTCGCCGATCTGCTTTTCGACCGTGTGCAGCGGGTTCAGCGAGGTCATCGGCTCCTGGAAGATCATGGCAATGCGGTTGCCGCGCAGCTTTTGCAGGGCCGCAGGTGACGCGCCCATCAACTCCTGGCCGCGGTACTTCACCGAGCCTGTGCTGTGCGCGCCGGCTTCGGGCAGCAATTGCAGGATCGAATGGGCGGTCACGGATTTGCCCGAGCCCGACTCGCCCACCAACGCCAGGCATTCGCCTGGGCGTACGTCCAGGCTCACCTTGCGCACCACGGTCTGGTCGCCGAACGCCACGCTCAGGTCACGGATTTCAATCAGGTTCATACGCGATCACTCATGAGCGAGGGTCGAAGGCATCACGCAACGCCTCGCCGATAAATACCAGCAGCGACAGGATCAGCGCCAGGGTGAAAAATGCCGTCAGGCCCAGCCACGGCGCTTGCAGGTTCTGCTTGCCCTGGGCGATCAACTCACCCAGCGAAGCACTGCCGGCCGGCATGCCGAAGCCGAGGAAGTCCAGGGCGCTCAAGGTCGAAATCGCCCCGGTCAGGATGAACGGCAGGTAGCTCAAGGTCGCGGTCATGGCATTGGGCAGGATATGCCGGGCGATGATCTTGCCGTCGCCCAGGCCCAGGGCGCGTGCGGCCTTGACGTATTCCAGGTTGCGCCCGCGCAGGAACTCGGCGCGCACCACGTCCACCAGGGCCAGCCAGGAAAACAGCGCCATGATCCCCAGCAGCCACCAGAAATTCGGCTCGACGAACCCCGACAGGATAATCAGCAGGTACAGCACCGGCAGGCCCGACCACACTTCCAGGATGCGTTGGCCGAGCAAGTCCACCCAGCCGCCGTAGTAACCCTGCAACGCGCCGGCGGCGATGCCGATGGCTGCGCTGATCGCGGTCAACGCCAGGGCAAACAGGATCGACACGCGCGCGCCGAAGATGACTCGCGCCAGCACATCCCGCGACTGGTCATCGGTGCCCAGCCAGTTCACCGTCGACGGCGGGCTGGGGGCAGGGCGGGTCAATTCGTAGTTGGGGGTGTCGTCGCTGAAGGGGATGGGGGGAAACAGCATCCAGCCGCCGTCCTGCTTTATAAGCTTTTGCACGTAGTCACTGCGGTAGTCGGCCTGGAACGGCAATTGGCCGCCGAACTGCTGCTCGGTGTAGCGCTTGAACACGGGAAAATACAGCTCGTTCTTGAAGCTGAGCACCAGGGGCTTGTCATTGGCGATCAACTCGCCGCCCAGCGTCAGAATGAACAGGCCGATAAATAGCCACAGCGACCACCAGCCGCGACGGTTCCTCTTGAATCGCTCGAAACGCCGGCGCGCCACGGGAGACAGATTGAGCATCAGGCGTTCCTCGCGGCAAAGTCGATACGCGGGTCCACCAGGGTGTAGCAGAGGTCGCCGATGAGTTTTATCAAGAGGCCGAACAGGGTAAAGATAAACAGCGAACCAAACACCACCGGGTAATCCCGCGACACCGCTGCCTCATAGCTCATGCGGCCCAGGCCATCGAGGGAAAAGATCACCTCGATCAGCAGCGAACCGGCGAAGAACACGCTGATGAACGCTTGGGGAATCCCGGAAATCACCAGCAGCATCGCGTTGCGAAACACATGGCCGTAGAGCACGCGACGTTCGCTCAAACCCTTGGCGCGCGCGGTCACCACGTACTGCCGGGTGATTTCGTTGAGGAACGAGTTCTTGGTGAGGATGGTCAGGGTGGCGAACCCGCCGATCACCAGCGCCGTGACCGGCAATACCAGGTGCCAGAAATAGTCGGCGATCTTGCCCACGGTGCTCAGTTCTTCGAAATTCTCCGACACCAGGCCGCGCACCGGGAACCAGTTCAGCGAAGTGCCACCGGCAAACACCACGATCAGGAACATCGCGAACAGGAACGCCGGCATGGCATAGCCGATCACGATGGCGGTGCTGCTCCATACATCAAAGCTGCTGCCATGGCGCACCGCCTTGCGTATCCCCAGGGGAATAGATACCAGGTAAGTAATCAAGGTGGCCCACAAACCGAGGGAAATGGTCACAGGCATCTTTTCCAGGATCAGGTCGATCACCGTTGCGCCGCGAAAGAAGCTGTTGCCGAAGTCCAGTCGGGCGTAGCTCCTGAGCATCAGCCACAGGCGTTCCGGCGCAGGCTTGTCGAAGCCGTACTGCTTTTCGATGTCCTTGATCAGTTTCGGGTCCAGGCCGCGGCTGGCTCGCGAGCCGCTGATGCTTTCCCCGGCAGCGCCTGCGACACCGCCCCCGCCGATGCCTTGCAGGTGGGCAATGGCTTGTTCGACCGGCCCGCCCGGCGCGGCCTGCACGATCACGAAATTCACCAGCAGGATAATCACCAGGGTCGGGATGATCAGCAGCAGGCGCCGCACGATATAGGCAAACATCAGCGCGCACCTCCGCGTTTTTTCAGTTCAGCGTTCATTTGCTCGTTGGTCAGCGGCGTGGGGCTGATTTCCCACCAGGTTTCCAGGGCTTCGTCGTTCTTCGCCTCGATGGCCGGGCGGCCGAAGCGGTTCCACCACGCGGCAGAGGTGCCCGGCGGGTAGTAATTGGGGATCCACAGGTAATTCCATTGCAGCACCCGGTCCAGCGCATGGGCGTAGGTGAGCATCTGCGCCTGGGTGTCGGCCTTGACCAGGCCCTTGACCAGGCTGTCGACGGCCGGGTCCTGGAGGACCATGTAGTTATTCGCGCCGGGGTCAAAGGCGGCGGTCGAGCCGAAGTAGTTGTAAAGCTCCATGCCGGGCGACGTGGTGACGGGGAAGCCGGCGACGATCATGTCGTAGTCCCGGGACATGATCCGGTTCACGTACTGCGAAGAATCGATACGACGGATATTCAAGGTAATACCGATCTGCGCCAGGTTACGCTTGTAAGGGAGCAGCAGACGTTCGAGGCCGTTCTGTGTGTTGAGGAACGTGAACTCCAGCGGCTCGCCCTCGGCATTCACCAGTTTATCACCGTCCGGTTTCCAGCCGGCTTCCTCCAATAGCGCCAGGGCTTGCAGCTGTTTGTCGCGGATCATGCCGCTGCCGTCGGTGACCGGGGCCTTGAACACCTGGGTGAACACCTCGTCGGGCACCTGGCCGCGCAAGGGTTCAAGAATCGCCAGTTCCTCCTTGGTCGGCGGTTGACTGGCCGCCAGCGGGCTATTGGAGAAAAAACTCTGCTGGCGGATATACATAGTGCGCATCATCTGCCGGTTGGCCCATTCGAAGTCCCACAGCATCGCCAGCGCCTGGCGTACGCGGCGATCCTTGAACATCGGTTTTTGCACGTTGAACACATAACCTTGGGCCGGTTGCGGCATCTCCTTGGCCAAGTGCGCGCGCTGCAGGCGACCATCGTCCAGGGCCGGACCGTTGTAGCCGATGGAATAACCGGTGGCGGAAAATTCGCGGTTGAAATCGTAGGCGCCGCCGCGCAAGACCTGGCGCGCCACTTCGGTGTCGCCGAAATACTCCAGGCTCAGGTGATCGAAGTTGTACAGGCCACGGCTGACGGGCAAGTCCTTGCCCCACCAATTCGGGTCGCGGGTAAACGTGATGGTGCTGCCGGAGTCGATCTTGCTGACGGTGTAGGGGCCGCTGCCCAATGGCGCTTCATAACCGCCGCCGTTGGCGAAGTCGCGGGTCTTCCACCAATGCTCCGGGAAGACCGGCAGGGTGGCGATATCCAGGGGCAGGGTGCGGTTTTCATTGCTGGAAAAATCGAAGCGGACCTGGCGCTCACCTTCGACTTCGACGTGCTTGACGTCGGCGAACAACGTGCGAAAACGCAGGCTGCCTTGGGTCATCAGCAAGTCGAAGCTGTAGCGCACATCTTCGGCGGTGATCGGTTTGCCGTCGGCAAAGCGTGCCTTGGGGTTGAGGAAAAAACGCAGCGACAGACCGTCATCGGCGCGCTCCATTTTCTCGGCAACCAGGCCGTAGACGGTGTAGGGCTCGTCCAGGGAGCGCTGGGCCAGTGGTGAGTACAGCCAGCCGTCAACCTGGGAAACGCCGATGCCTTTGTCGATATACGGCAACACATGGTCGAAGCGCCCGATCTCGATGGCCGAGCGGCGCAGGGTCCCGCCCTTGGGCGCATCCGGGTTGGTATAGTCGAAATGGCTGAAGCCGTCGGGGTATTTGGCCGGCTCGCCGTACACCGTGAGGGACGTTTGTGGCGCCGCGATCACGGCGGTGCCTGTCATGAACAGGACCAGGGTGATGCTGAACAGTTTTGGAAAAGCCAGTCGCATTATCAGCCTTGAGCGCGGATGAACATGAAAGGGAGAGCGGTACGTTAACGGCTTAAGCGTCGTCAGTCATCACATGCACAACGGCCCACCAAATGGCGGGCCGTTGTTTACAGCATCAGCACGGACCGATCAGTCCTGGCGGCTGGTGACTTCCAGCAGGTGATAACCGAACTGGGTTTTCACCGGGCCTTGTACGGTATTGACCGGGGCGCTGAAGACGACGCTGTCGAATTCCTTGACCATCTGGCCTGGGCCGAACGAACCCAGGTCACCGCCTTGACGGCTGGACGGGCAGCTGGAGTTGGCTTTGGCGACTTCGGCGAAATCAGCGCCGCCTTCGATCTGGGCCTTGAGTTCGTTGCACTTGTCTTCAGTGGAAACGAGGATGTGGCGGGCGGTGGCTTTGGCCATGGAAAATAACTCCTTAAGTGAAAAACGGTGAGCCTACCGGATTCAGGCGGTTATTTCCCGGCAAAGTTCCACCGGCGTGCCTGAGCGGCTGAAGAACGGCCTGGCCTGCGGGTTTCAGGCCAAAACGATGTAGTCGTTCTGCTGGACGATGGGGGCGTGCGGGCCCTTGACCAGATGGATGTAGCGGCCGTCCACCAGGTCGATGGGCAGACAATCGTCGATATCCATGACCGCGTCGGTGTGGGCCTGGGACCAGTGGCGCAACAGGTGCTGCTTGCCCTTGCTCATGGCTTCGCGTTTGTCGCGCGCGACCAGCAACAGGTAGTGATGGGCCTCGCCAAAACTGTTGGCCTCATAGCCGCCGAGGTTGATGAAATACAAGTGCGGCGCATCACCGTGCGGCGCCAGTTGGCTGAATTGGACCTGCCAGCCGTCGACACCCTCGACCGCCATCCACGAATCGATATGCACGCCCTTGGGGCTGCCAAACCAGGCGTCGCGCAATTGCGGGTAGGTGGCCTGCAGGGTATCCGCCACGGCAAACGCCACATCGTGTACTTCGATCCGGGCCCTGGGGTGCTTGCCCCCGAGCATGACAACAAACAGCATTGCGAGTGATTCCTGGCGATTGATCAAAGGCCAACCATACTGCGATTGAACCCTTTTGTCCGGTCAATGCCACACTGTTAATTCGCCAACTCATCAGGAGGTTGTCATGCGTACTATCGATCTGGCCGGCGTTCCCGTCCCTGTCATTGGCCAGGGCACCTGGCGCATGGGTGAAGACCCGGACCGGCACCGCGCCGAAGTGGGCGCCTTGCAACTGGGCATCGACGAGGGCCTGACCCTGATCGATACCGCTGAAATGTATGGCGAAGGCGGTGCGGAAAAGGTGGTCGGCGAGGCCATCCAGGGCAGGCGCGACCAGGTATTTTTGGTGAGCAAAGTCTATCCGCACAATGCCAGCCGCACCGGCGTGCCCCGTGCGTGCGAAGCGAGCCTTCAGCGCCTGGGCACCGACTACATCGATCTGTACCTGCTGCACTGGCGCGGCCAATACCCTCTTGAAGAAACCGTCGAGGCGTTCGAGCGTTTGCGCGAAGCGGGCAAGATCGGCCGTTGGGGTGTTTCCAATTTTGATGTGGCAGACCTGCAGGAACTGGCATCCCCCGTGTGTGCAACCAACCAGGTGCTCTACAACATTGAAGAGCGTGGTATTGAATTCGACCTGCTGCCGTGGTGGCAACAGCACCATTTGCCACTGATGGCTTACTGTCCTGTTGCCCAGGGCGGTGCGCTGTTGGCCAGCCAGACGCTCAAGGAGATTGCCCGTCGTCATGAGGCCACTCCCGCGCAAGTCGCTCTCGCCTGGGTCTTGCGTCAAGACGGCGTAATCGCCATCCCCAAGGCGGTCACTCCCGAACACATACGGCAGAACGCCGCCGCTGTGAAGCTGGTGTTGGACGAGCATGACCTGGACGCGATTGATCGCGTGTTCGGCGCGCCCAAGCGCAAGCATCCGCTGGCGATGGTGTAGTGCCGGCAGGAACGGTGCCTTCCCTGGACCGTTCCCGCCTACGCCGCGGTTAGCCGGCCACAGGGCTGCGCCAGTCATCCGAGCCGGACGTGCCGGCTACTTCATGGGTCCAGACGATCTTGCGATAGCTGAAATACACGTCCTCCAGGTGGGTGAAATGGGCGTTGTCCGGGTCCTGGCAATTGGGCATGCGCGACTGGATGTCCACAATCGTCGCGCCTTCCAGTTCAACGGTGAAGTAGTGCTCCTGGGTGCCTGCCGAAGAGGTACGAAACCATTCCAGCCGGCACGACACTTCTTCCCCCGAGGTCAGTGCACTGAATAGCAGGGGCGAGGACTTGTCGAAGACCTTGCTCACCATCAGCGGTTTATGCACACGCTGGCCGGTCGGCTGGCCCGATTGCGGATCCCGGGGAATGATCACCTGATGCGCGAACGCCTGCACCAGGATCTGATCTTCATGGCCTTCCTGATAAATGTTTCCTACCGAGTCCTGGGTAAATGTACCTGCGGTGATCAAGCCTTGTTTGACACCGGTGATGGAGAGGTACGCGGGTGTTGGCATGACGGGTTTCCTTGTCTGGTTAAGTAGGTACTCCCGAACAGCAAAGTTGCCGGGCGGGTAAATGCCTATAACAAAAAGCGTGCCTGAAAGTGCGTGCCCCAATGAAATAAAGGCGATGCCGTTGGAAAAATTTAATACGCCAGGGAGTTATGAGTTTTTTAGTAATTAAAGTTGCACACAACTGCGCAGTTAATTGCTCGTGATGATGAGTGAGTCATTAAACGCAGGTGCGGGTAACTGAAGGGTTTTCTCGCTTATTAAGTGCGCAATTCATTGCGCAGGCCTTGATTTCAAGGCGTTGTAGGAAATTCCTTAAGTCCCGCCCTGCGGCTTGCTGGTTGTTTTTAAGGTGGCTAAGGTTTGTTCACTTCGTAGCGTGTTGAACGCGGGGTTAGCGGCACTCTGATCCGTATTTCTCGGTATCTGGTTTGCCTATTCAGCCTTATTAGTTGTGTGCGGCCAAAAAATGGTTCATTCAGAAAAGCTTTGCGCTTATTACCAGGAACTTGCACGAAGCCCTTGTTCGCCGGGGAATTTCGCCGGCAACGACGTGCGTTTTTCGAGTGAGTTTGAAACCGTGGAAACCGAGGTCGCCAAGACACACTCGATACATGGTGCGAGCCTGCCGGATTGGCAGCAGGTCTGCGAGCTCAGTGAGCGCTTGCTGCGTGAGCAATCCAAGGATCTGCGCGTCGCTGTATGGCTCACCTGGGCACTGCACCAGCGTGATTCATTTCCCGGACTGCTGGCCGGTCTCGTCTTGCTGGTTTATCTCTGTGAGCACCACTGGGCACAGGTGTATCCCGCCAAGCCACGCACCCGCGCTGCCGCGTTGGGTTGGCTGGTGGCGCGCCTTGACTCGCTCTTCTCGCACAACCTGTCTCTTGTCGACCAGTTGCCGTTGTTCCGGGCGCTGCATGAACACCTCGTGCGCCTTGATGAGTTGTTGAACGAGCATCTGGGCAGCGACGCCCCGTTGTTGTTGCCGAGCCGGCGTCAACTGGCGGAGCGCCTGGCGCGTGCCACCCAGGGCGGCGAGGAGCCGGCGGGCATCGCGGGTGTCATTGCCCAGGTCAGGCAGGCGAGCACGCAACTGTTCAAGCCTGAATCGCCCATCAACAACGAGAAGGATGCCCACAAAGCGCTGCGCGCCTTACAGGAACAGGCCCGAACGTTATGTAGCTGGTGGTTGCGCCACAATGCCACCGACCTGCGGGCCTTGCGTCTGGGGCGAACCCTGGCCTGGCTGAGCCTCGTCAACTATCCCGATGCCAACAGCGAGGGGGTGACGGCCTTGCGCCCGCTGGCTCCCGACAAGCTTAAGCGTTACCAGGATCGTCTCGGTCATGGCCATCACGCCGAGCTGTTGCTTGAGCTCGAGGCCAGCCTGGCGGGCGCATTGTTCTGGTTTGATGGCCTGCGCATGGTCTGGGAATGCCTTGAAGCCTTGCACGCAAGCCAGGCAATGACTGAGCTGGAAATGAGCTTCGCGCTGTTATTGCAACGTTTGCCGAACCTGCCTGAATTGCGCTTCGACGACGGTACGCCGTTTGCGGCCCCCGCGACTGGTGAATGGATCACGCTCCACGTGATTCGCCACCTGCACAAACCCGAGCCTTTCACGGCTGTCGCCGATGTCGGCAGCGAACCCTGGGAAGCCGCCTTGCAGGCGGCCATGCCGAGCCTGCGCCAGGAAGGGCTCAAGACTGCAGTGGGCGTGCTCAAGCAAGGTTTGCAGAGCGCATGCAGTGAACGCGCGCGCTTTCATTGGCGACTGGCGCTGGCCAGGTTGTGCATACGGGCGGGCAAGCCTGACCTGGGCAGGATTCAACTGGAACAGCTGGACCTCGAATTACAGCGCGCGGGCCTGGACCGCTGGGAGCCGGAACTGGCCCTGCACGTCGGCAGGCTTTTGTACCGCTGCTATGACCTGTTGCCGCAAAGCCACGCCGTGCGCGAAAGCAGGGAGGCGACGCACCGCCGGCTGTGCCATTTCGATCTGGAAACGGTACTCGAATAAAAATCATCAAAAGGAGTAACACCATGGCCAAAGACGGTTCGGTAGCACCCAAGGAACGTATCAATATCACCTTCAAACCCGCCGTTGGTGGTGCGCAGGAGGAAGTCGAGCTGCCCTTGAAACTGCTGGCGCTGGGGGATTTTTCACAACGCGAGGACCCACGCAAGCTTGAAGACCGCAAGCCTATCGGCATCGACAGGAACAGCTTCGACGAGGTGTTGGCCAAACAGGCCCTGAACTTGACATTGAGCGTGCCCAATCGCCTGCAGGAAGACGCTGACGTCGACGATCTGGCGATCCAGGTGCGGATCAACTCGATGAAGGATTTCAACCCCGCCAACCTGGTCGAGCAAGTACCTCAGCTGCAAAAGCTGATGGTGCTGCGAGAGGCATTGGTGGCGCTCAAGGGGCCGCTGGGCAACACCCCGAGCTTTCGCAAAGCCATTGAGCAGGCACTGGCCGATGACGACTCCCGTGCTCGGGTACTGGCCGAGTTGGGGCTGAGCAACGCTGATGCCGAACCTATTCAGTAAAAGGACACTGACACCATGACAACTCCCCAGCATGACCCGCAGCCCCTGCCAAAAGCCGCCGACGAGTGCAGCATTCTCGACAACATCATTGCCCAGACGCTACTGAGTGCCGATGACGAGGCGTACAGCATTGCCAAGCGCGGTGTGTCGGCGTTTATCGAGGAACTGGTCAAGCCCCACAACCGCGAAGAACCAGTCAAGAAACGGCTGGTCGATCGGATGATCGCCGAGATCGATGCCAAGCTCAGCCGGCAGATGGACGAGATTCTGCACCATCCGGATTTCCAGGCCCTGGAGGCGGCCTGGCGCGGGCTGCAACTGCTGGTCGAGCGCACCAACTTTCGTGAGAACATCAAGATAGAGCTGCTGAATGTCTCGCGGCAGGACCTGCTGGACGATTTCGAGGATTCCCCGGAAGTTACCCAGTCGGGGCTCTACAAGCACATCTACAGTGCGGAATACGGCCAGTTTGGCGGGCAGCCGGTAGGGGCGATCATCGCCAACTACTTCCTGTCGCCCAGCGCGCCTGATGTAAAGCTCATGCAATACGTGGCTGCTGTTGCCGGTATGGCTCACGCCCCTTTCATTGCGGCGGCCGGGCCAGGTTTCTTTGGTCTGGAAAGCTTTACCGGCCTGCCTGACCTCAAGGATCTGCGGGATCATTTCGAAGGCCCTCAGTTTGCCAAGTGGCAGAGTTTTCGCCAGAGCGAAGATGCGCGCTACATCGGCCTCACGGTCCCGCGCTTTTTGCTGCGCACGCCGTACGACCCCCTCGAATGCCCGGTCAAGACCTTTGCCTACCAGGAGACTGTGGTCAACAGCCACGAACACTACCTGTGGGGCAATACGGCCTACGCCTTCGCTACACGCCTGACCGACAGCTTCGCGCGTTTTCGCTGGTGTCCCAACATCATCGGCCCCCAGAGTGGGGGAGCGGTCGAGGACCTGCCGTTGCATCACTTCCAGAGCATGGGCGAGATTGAAACCAAGATTCCTACCGAGGTACTGGTTTCGGACCGGCGCGAATATGAGTTGGCGCAGGAAGGGTTCATCGCCCTGACCATGCGCAAGGGCAGTGACAACGCGGCCTTCTTTTCCGCCAGCTCCGTGCAGAAACCCAAGACGTTCGGCATCAGCGAGGAGGGCAAGGCAGCCGAACTGAACTACCGGCTGGGTACCCAGTTGCCTTACATGATGGTGGTCAATCGCCTGGCTCACTACCTCAAGGTTCTGCAGCGTGAACAATTGGGCTCGTGGAAGGAACGGACCGACCTGGAGTTGGAACTCAACAAGTGGATTCGCCAGTACGTGGCGGATCAGGAGAATCCCAGTGCGCAAGTGCGCGGGCGGCGTCCACTGCGCGCAGCGCGCATTGTCGTCAGCGATGTCGAGGGGGACCCGGGCTGGTACCGCGTCAGCTTGAGCGTACGCCCGCATTTCAAGTACATGGGGGCGGACTTCACCTTGTCCCTGGTCGGCAAGCTCGATAAAGAATGAGTCGAAGCCAGGGAATGCGCCACTGCAGAAGCCTCTTCGAGCGCCTTGAGCCCGACGCCTGCGCCAGTGTGTGCCGCGTGACGTCCGTCGCGGCGCATTTGACGAAAATGCTCAGCACCCGCGCAGGCAGCGTCCAGACATTGCCGGATTACGGCTTGCCTGATCTCAATGATATGCGGCTCAGCCTGCACGAATCCCTGACGCAGTCGCGGCTGCTGATCGAGCGCTTCATCCAGGCCTACGAACCTCGGCTGGTGAATGTACGCGTCAGGGTGCTGCCCCGCGTGCACGAAACGTTGGCATTGGCATTTGCCATTGACGCCGGACTGCTCATTGACGATGGCACCCAATCTGTCGTGTTCCATGCGCGCCTGGCGGATGCAGGGCAAGTGGAGGTCTGCGCAGATGGCCTTTAACCGTTATTTTCAAAGCGAGCTCAGTGCCCTGCGGCAACTCGGGCGGCGCTTTTCCGAGCGCAACCCGGCCCTGGCACCGTTTCTCGCCGAGGCCGGTCAGGACCCGGATGTGGAGCGTTTGCTGGAGGGCTTTGCATTCCTGACCGCGCGCCTGCGTCAGAAGCTGGATGACGAGCTGCCTGAGCTGACGCATTCCTTGATGCATCTGTTATGGCCCAACTACATGCGGCCGATGCCTGCTATGAGCATCCTGCAATTTGACCCGTTGAAGTGCGCCGGCCCCAGTATTCGAGTGGCACGGGATACCGCCGTGGAAAGCCTGCCCATCAAAGGCGAACGTTGCCGTTTCAAAACCTGCTATGCCATCGACGTCATGCCGTTGCAACTGCGTAGCCTGGACTATACCTGCCAGGGCGCAGTGGACTGGTTGGACCTGCGCCTGACCATGAGCGCAGCGGGCAATTTCAGTGCGTTGACATTCGATTCGTTGCGCCTGCACCTGGCCGGAGACCGCTCTGTCAGCCAAGGCCTGTACCTGGGCCTGTTGCGCCATCTGCACAGCATTGAGTTGCAACTGTTGGACCAGGACGGTTCGCCGGTCAACGGAATCGATGATCAGCCTGCCACGCTAAGGCTCAGCGCCGGCCAGGTCCGGCCGGTGGGTTTCGCAGAGGAACACGCACTGATTCCCTACCCGCAAAACACCTTTTGCGGTTATCGCCACTTGCAGGAATATTTCACGTTTCCCGAGAAGTACTTGTTTGTCGATATCGAAGGCTTGGCTGCCCTCCATCGGTTTCCCCAGGAGGTGCTCAAGCAGGCGCACGGCATGCTGTTGCGCTTCGAGCTACGCGGCCAGGGCCGTGCGCTTGGGCGGCCCACCCTGGACAACGTGAAGCTGTACTGCACGCCGATCGTCAACCTGTTCAATCACGATGCGATACCCATTCGGCTGGACGGAAAACAGGACGAATACCTCCTGCTGCCCGGGGAATACTCCCCGGCAAATGCCGGTGTGTTTTCGGTTGATCGTGTTACAGGATGGCGCCCCGGTGGCCTGGGGCATCAGACGTACGTGCCCTTTGAGTCGTTCGAGCATGAAGGCGACCTGCAGACTACGGGCGCGCGCCCCAGCTTCAGCATTCGTCAACGGCCTTCGGTACAGCATGATGGGCTGGCTACCTGGATAAGGTTTGATGGTCGCCGCGAGCAGGGCCCGGAAACCCTGTCAATCGAGCTGACGTGCACCAATGCCGGCCTGCCGCGACAGTTACGGGCCGGTGAAATCAACCAGCCCGGCGAGCACGCCCCGGAGTCGTTGACGTTTGGCAATATCTGCGCGCCGACCGCGAGTTTTGCGCCGCCGCTGGACCAGGACTATCTCTGGAAGCTGATCAGCAACATGTCGCTCAACTATCTGTCGTTGACCGATATCAACGCGCTGAGGGTGATTCTCGAAACCTACGATCTGCCGCGCTATCACGATCGACAGGCGCTGAACATCAGCCGGAAAAAGTTGGGGGCGCTGCGCTCGATCCAGCATGAAGCGGTTGACCGTTTACACCGTGGCCTGCCGATTCGCGGATTGCGGGTGGACCTGACCGTGGACCCTCTGGGGTTTGCCGGCCAGGGCGATCTGTTTGTGTTCGCTTCGGTTCTCAATCAGTTCTTTGCGCTGTACGCCAGCCTCAATTCCTATCACGAGTTGCGAGTTATCAGCACACAAGGAGACGTGTACCTATGGCCGTTCCAGATGGGTCAGCAACCCCTGCTTTGACTCGGCTTTGCCGTGGCATCCGCGAATACACGCTGTTCCAGGCGGTGGTGCAGGTGGTCGCACGCTTGCGCCAAGCCCATCCACGGCTGGATGAGGAGGCGCTGTACGACCTGCTGGAGTTCCAGGCCAATCCGGGCCTGGGGTTTGCGGGGCACGATATTGACCGCGTGGAGTTTTTCATGGACCACGAGACGTTGCGGGCGCGCCTGCGCATCAATGTGCTGGGGTTGTTCGGCGCCGGTTCACCATTGCCCGCGTTTTACGCTGAGCAGGCATTGGCGGAACGCGCGGGTGGTAATCCCACGCGGGATTTCCTCGACATGTTCCACCACCGATTGCACCGCCTGATGTTACCGATCTGGCGCAAGTACCGTTACCCGGCCTGTTTCCTACAGGGCGCCAGTGATGGGTTTTCGCAGCAGATGTTTGCGCTGATCGGCCTCGGCAGCCACGCGCTAAGGGGTGCCTCGCGTCTCGATTGCAAGCGCTTGCTGCCTTACCTCGGGCTTCTGAGCCTGCGAACGCACTCGGCTGCGCTGATCGAGACCGTCCTGCGGTATTACTTCAAACATGCCTCGGTGTTCATCGAACAGTGGGTCGCGCGCACGGTGGACGTTGCGCCGTCGCAGTGCAATGACTTGGGCCGCGCCAACTGTGGGCTTGGCCAGGACCTGATGCTGGGGCGCCGGATCGCCGACCGCAGCGGCAAGTTCAGGGTGCATATCACCGCGTTGGGTTGGCAGCGCTTTCACGATTTTCTCCCCACGGGAACGGCGTATGCCCCGGCGTGTTCGCTGGTGCGTCTGACCGCGCCGGACGCGCTGCAATTTGACCTGCGCCTGGTGCTGGCGCCCGGCGAAATCCGGGCGCTGCACATCGGCGCTGACAATGTGTGCCGCCTGGGTTGGACCAGTTGGCTGGAGCATGAACGAGCCGAGGGTGCGATCACACTCGCCGGGCATTTTCATTAAGGATCGATGAGCATGATTAATGTGGACCTGCAACAACTGATCCGCACGTTGACGGACCAGACCCGCCGTGACCTGACGCGTGCCGCCGAGCGCTGCATGACGAGAGGCGGCCATGAAGTGTTAGTGGAGGATCTGCTCCTGGCCTTGCTCGAGCATCCCGCCGGGCTGATGGCCAAGGCGTTGTCCGATGCCGGCGTTGCCGTGGGCGAACTGCAGGCGGCCTTGCAGCCCAGGAGTGAGCAGAGTGCTACACGCAACCCGGTATTCGCCCAGGCCTTGGTGCTGTGGTTACAACAGGCGCTGGTCATTGCTCACGCGCAATTGGGTCAACGTTTCGTCGATCACGGCGCGCTGTTGCTGGCACTTTTACAGCACCCGCTGGAACATGCGGGCAGCGGGTATTACGCCGTGCTCAGCCGCCTGGACACAAGCAGGCTGCAGGATTTCCTGAAAAGCCGGCCCTGCGAGAATCAGCCGATTGCCAACGAGTCGCTGTTGCAGCGCTTTACCCAGGACCTCACCCGGCAGGCTCGTGAGGGCCGGATAGACCCCGTGCTGTGTCGTGAGCGTGAAATACGCCAGTTGATCGATATTCTGCTGCGGCGGCGCAAGAACAACCCGATTCTGGTGGGGGAGGCCGGGGTGGGGAAAACGGCGATCGTCGAAGGCCTTGCGTTGCAGATCGTCGCTTTGCAAGTGCCCGAGGCCCTTAAAGCAGTGCGCGTGCTGGTCCTCGATATGGGCCTGCTGCAAGCGGGGGCCGGCCTCAAGGGCGAGTTCGAGCGGCGTCTCAAAGGGGTAATCGATGAAGTGAACGCATCACCGCAGCCGGTGATCCTGTTTATCGACGAAGCCCATACCCTGGTTGGCGCCGGCGGCCAGCCGGGAGGCCTGGACGCGGCCAACCTGCTCAAGCCGGCGCTGGCTCGCGGCGCACTGCGTACGATTGCCGCCACCACCTGGTCGGAGTACAAGCGCTACATCGAAAAGGACCCGGCCCTGGCGCGGCGCTTCCAGCCGGTACTGGTCGAGGAACCCGGTGTCGAGCAGGCGGTAACGATTCTGCGGGGACTGGTGCCTGTCTATGAAGCGAGTCATGGCGTGTATGTGCGTGATGATGCAGTGGTGGCGGCCGCTCGCATGAGCGCACGCTATCTTGCAGGCCGACAGCTGCCGGACAAGGCAGTGGACGTGCTGGACACCGCCTGTGCCAGTGTTCGCGCGCGTCAGGCCATGCCGCCACAGGCATTGCAGGCGGTACGCGCCGAACTGATCGAGGGTCAGCGGCAGGCGCGGGCGCTGGGTCGAGACGCCGAACTCGGTTTGCCGGTGGACACACAGGCCTTGCAGGCGTTGAAGCTGCGCCTGGAAACCCTCGAGCACGAGGGCCTGGCACTTGAGCGGCGCTGGCTTGAGCTGGGTGAGCAACCGTTGGCCAAACCTGAGGTGTGCCCGCGTGGCATAGCGCACGTCATCAGCGCGTGGACCGGTATTCCCACTGAGCAGCTGGCCTTCGAACCCAATGAAAAAGTCCTGGGTTTTGCCGAGGCTTTGCGCGCGCGCGTGCTTGGGCAGGAACACGCCGTCCAGGCCCTGGATCGTGCCTTGCGTGCGGTCGCCGCCGGGATCGACAAGGTCGATGCGCCTGTCGGGGTGTTTCTGCTGGTGGGGCCAAGCGGCGTCGGCAAGACCGAAACGGCGCTGGCGCTGGCCGATCTCCTGTACGGCGGTGAGCAGTTCGTCACCACGATCAATATGTCGGAATACCAGGAGAAGCACGCGCTTTCCCGACTGATCGGCGCGCCACCGGGTTATGTCGGTTATGGCGAGGGCGGGGTATTGACCGAAGCCGTACGCCAGCGCCCCTATTCGGTGGTGCTGCTCGACGAGGTGGAGAAAGCCGATCCGCAGGTTTTGAACCTGTTTTACCAGGTCTTCGACAAAGGCCGTGCCAATGATGGCGAAGGGCGGGAAATCGACTTTCGCAATACCGTGCTGCTGATGACTTCCAACCTGGCAAGCGACTGTATCAACGCGCTCTGCGCAGACGGTCAACGACCTGATCCCCAGGTGCTGCAAGACGCGATTTACCCGGTACTGCGTGCCCACTTCAAGCCCGCCTTGCTCGCCCGCATGCGTGTCGTACCGTATTACCCGATTGGGGAAAAGGTGCTGCACGAGGTGGCCGCACTCAAACTGGCGAGCCTTGGCCAGCGGCTGCAGCAACGCCAACTGGCGTTCACCTGGTCGCCGGGATTGGTTGCGCACATGACCGAGCGTTGCGCTGACGGTGACAGCGGTGCGCGGTACATCGACCAGTGGATCGAGCGGCATTTATTGCCGCAGATGGTGGATGGCCTGCTCGGCGCCATGGCCGCGGACGCACCGCTTGCCTCGGTGCATGCCCGATTGGATGGCAACGGCCAGCCCGTCTGTGAGTTCAGCCAATGACCGAAAAAAGCCTTGAGCAACTGCCTGATCCGCTTGCCCATGCCAGCGCCATGCTCGACTGGTTCACACGAATCGGCCTGGACACTGACGTCGCTTCATTGCCCGGTGTGTGCGTTTCGGCTGCGGCCCACATGAGCGGCTGTGAACTGAGCCAGTTGTACCGGCTCGATGAAGAAACCGGCCGGCTCGATCTGATCGCCCAGCACCTGAGCGCGACACCCTCGCTGGTGGTTGCGGCTGCAGCTATCGATCTGCGGCAGGTGCCGTTGCTGCGCGACACCGTGAACCAGGGCGTTGCCGTCCATGTGAATGACGGGCAGGACAGCCCCTACGACACGACTTTCTTGCCAGTGCTCGCGTCACCCTGGCGCGCCCTGTTGAGTGTGCCGCTGTTCAACCGCCTCAATGCAGTCACGGGCGTGCTGCTATGCGCCGCTCAACGCCCGGCGCGGTTACAGGGGTACGCGTGCTCGCTGGGCCGGTTCGGCAGCTTCGCCTTGCACCAATTGGCCCTGTTGCGCAGCCTGCGGTGGGTGCCGGCTGTTGCACCGCAAGGGCCCGAAAAGTCGCTGGTCGACACTTATGGCCTGATTGGCGGCAGCACAGCAATGGCGCGGACCTGCCAATTGATCGCCAAGGTGCTGCATACCCCTTATACCGTCCTGCTGCGGGGCGAAACCGGCACCGGCAAGGAAGTGGTGGCTCGGGCCATCCACCTGGCAGGGCCGCGCGCGGCCAAGGCATTTGTGGTGCAGAACTGCGCAGCGTTCCCGGAAGGCTTGCTGGAGAGTGAGCTGTTCGGCTACCGAAAAGGCGCGTTCACTGGTGCCGAGCGCAACTATGCCGGGCTGTTCGACGCGGCGCATGGCGGCACGTTACTGCTGGATGAAATCGGCGACATGCCGCTGTCCCTGCAAGCAAAGCTATTGCGGGTATTGCAGGAAGGTGAAGTTCGCCCATTGGGCGCCAGTGCCGCGCACAAGGTTGATGTGCGCATCATCGCGGCCACCCACCGCGACCTGGCGGCCATGGTCGCCGCAGGCAGCTTTCGCGAAGACCTTTATTACCGCCTTGCCCAGTTCCCCATCCAGTTGCCGGCCTTGCGTGAGCGGGATGGAGATGTGCTGCAACTGGCACGGCATTTCGCCGCCAAAGCATGCGCAAGCCTGGGGAGGACGCCTGTGCAGTGGTCCAATATCGCCCTTGATCAACTGTCGAGTCATCCCTTTCCCGGCAACGTGCGTGAACTCAAGTGCCTGGTGGAGCGAGCCGTGCTGTTGTGTGACGACAACGTGATTCTGCCGGTGCACCTGTCGCTGCCCCAGGCGGTGGCCAGCGCCGTTGATGATGTAACGCTGCGCCAGCGTATGGAGCGGGTAGAGCGGGTGTTCCTGCTCGATTGCCTGCACAAGAATCGTGGCAACCGAACCCGTACCGCACGGGAACTGGGGGTTGCACGGCGCACGCTGCTGTACCGGCTTGCGCGCTTGAACATTGCCTGCGGCGATGCCGGCGTGCCTATTCACCGAGGAGAAACCTGATGCTTGATCGTCCCCGACACCTCGTCGTGCTTGTGCTGTGTCTGCTCGGCGGTTGTAACGCCAACTATGTATTCGATGACGCCCAATACCGGCCTTTGGGTGAGCCTCAGGCGGTCATCCGTGGCCGCTGAACAGAGGAGGGAGCCTGACCATGCAACTCGTGTTTGAAGTCAGTGAGGCCGCAGGCGCCGGTTCGGCGTCCACGGTGCGCAAGGTTTTTGACGGCGTCGGCGGCGTGATTGGCCGTGGCTCCGGCTGTGACTGGGTAATCCACGATCCCAGTCGCTTGCTCTCCAGCCACCATGCTCTGGTGGGGTGCCGGGAAGGACGTTACTTTCTCACCGATATCAGCAGCAACGGTATCGGCATGCCAGGCAGTGGCGAACGACTGCGCAAGGGGCAGGCGCGCTTGATCGAGGATGGCGATGTGTTCGAACTGGGGATGTTGTTGGTACGCGCGCGGTTGATGGAACCTGCTCAACCCTTCGACGAGCAGTCGATCAGTACGGGGACACCGATTCCCGATGACGCGTTCCTGGGGCTGGACCCGTTGCAGGCGCTGGACCTCGAGCACCAGCGGCATAATGCCTCGGATGAGCTGGCGGCGTTGAGTACAGGTGTTGGCGAACTCGGCGCGTGGGCTGATCGGTATGCCGCAGACCGTGAACATGTCGCGATACCGTGCCGGGTCGAGCCCGTCAGAGAGATGCCGGCGGTTGAGCCGGTCGCGATGGCAACCTCGCCCGACGAGGTCTTCTGGATCGCGTTCGCAGCCGCGCTTGGGCTGGACCTGGGCAGGCTTGACAGCGCTGCCCGAGAAGCGCTGGCAATCAAGGTTGCGCGCTTGTTTCGGCTGGAGGTAGAACGCCTGCAAAGCAGCCTGCGCACCTGTGAGCAATTGCAGGGCGAACTGGCAACGCTGCCTGCCGACGCGTTGCGCACCGCCCACAACCCCTTGCGCAGTTGTATCGATACCGACGCAGCGTTAACCGCGATATTGGACATGGCGCAAGTGGCCCCGTTGTCTGGCGAACAGGCGATCGCCCAGGCGCACCGGGCGCTGCAAGTGCATCAGGTCGCGTTGCTGAGTGCCTGTCGAAGTGCGTTGCGTAACGCTCGGGCCGCTTTTGCTCCAGGCCATTTACTGGCATGCGCCGAATTTCAGGAAGCAGCCCCCCGATGGAGTTCCGACGGCGCGCGCTGGCGGGCATACCTGCGTCACTACCGGCGCCTGGTGGCGGATGGGCAGTTCGACGAGCGACCGCTGGGCAGCGACTTCGCCAGGGCCTATGAGGAACAGGTGCGCCTGATCTCAACCCTGCACAACGATTATCCAGGATGACGTTCATGTATCGAGCCGCGCTCACATCGTTGTCGCTCATGCTCGGCCTGTTGGCTGGCTGCAGCGCTCTATCGCCGTTCTCGACGTTGACCAAACTGGACCTGGTACTGAGCGCCAATGAGCGCGTCAACCCGGATCTTCAGGGTCGACCCTCGCCGGTCGTGCTGCAGTTGATTGAACTGCGCCATGGCGTTGCCTTTGAGAATGCCGACTTCTTCAGCCTGTATGACAACGCCGAGCAGGTTTTGCCGAAGGACTGGGTGAGCAGTGAGGAAGTTGAACTGCGCCCGGGCGATAGACAGGCACTCAAGTTGAGGGTCGAGCCAAACAGTCATTTTGTCGGCGTTCTGGCGGCCTATCGCGACTTGCCGCACGTTCAGTGGCGACTGCTCGTTCCGCTCACCGCCCGGCAATTGAACCGTGCCGAGCTGGTGCTGGACCAGGACGGAATCCGGCTTGCCGACCCGCGTTCCGACAAGGAGGTGCAGTGATATGCACGCACATAAAGTCATATGGCAGGAAGGCATGCTGTTGCGGCCACAGCACTTGCAGCACAACGACCGGCATTACCAGCAACAGCTCAACCAGACGCGTCTGCTGGGCCCTGATGCCTGGGGATTCCTCACGCTGGAGTTCGATGTGCAGTACCTCAACCTGGGCAAGCTGGTGGTCACTCAAGCCAGCGGTGTGTTGCCGGACGGCACTCTGTTCGACCACGGTACCGCCATGGAACCGCTGGTATTACAGGTGCCCGCCAATGCCGGGGAACAGGCCGTTTACCTGGCGCTGTTACTGGCGACCGACAATCAGATTGAAGCCCGTCAACCGGAGCAGGGCGATGTCCTGGCGCGCTACCTCAGCTGTGAAGTGGAGGTGGGCGACTCGAATGCCGGGACCGGCTCGCGTTGCCTGATTCATTGCGCGCGGCCTGATCTGCGTCTCCTGCTGGGTGAGCGGCAGCGGGAACAGGGTTACGTCACACTCAAGGTCGCACAGGTGCTGGAGTCTACCGACGCGGGGGGCGTGCGCCTGGACGCGGAGTTCGTGCCTACGTTCATGTTTATGCAGGACCGCGGGTATGTCGCTTCTTGTCTCAAGGAGGTGATCGGCTTGCTTGCGTCGCGAGGCGATGCCATCGCCGCGCGGATCAGGGGGGAGAGCACCGCCGCCGGCACTCAGGTGGGCGATTTTCTGATGCTGCAAGTCATCAATCGTACCGAGCTTGCGCTGCGTCACTGCTTGAGCCAGGCCCGGGTTCGCCCTGAGGCGGTGTTCAGTGCACTGCTCGCGCTGCTCGGCGAGTTATCAACGTTCGCCAGCGATAGCAGGCGCGCTGAGCTGGACGTGCATTACCGGCACGCCGACCAGGGGGCAAGCTTCCGTGGGCTGATGGAAGCAGTGCGTGGCGTGCTGTCGGTCGTGCTGGAACAACACTCTATCGAGTTGACGTTGCAACAACGTCAGTACGGCGTACTGGTTTGCCCGGTAAGCGACTTGAAATTGCTGGGCACTGCGACGTTCATCCTGGCGGCCTCCGCGCAGTCTGATTCGGAGCAATTACGCCAACGCCTGCCAGCGCATCTGAAAATCGGTCCCGTTGAGCGCATACGCGAGCTGGTCAACCTGCATCTGGCGGGGATCAAGGTCAAGCCACTGCCCGTAGCGCCGCGCCAGATTCCGTTTCATGCCGGCAAGACGTATTTCATGCTGGACATGAGTGCCCGCGACATCGCACAGCTGCAGCAGTCGGGTGGGTTCGCCTTCCACGTGGGGGGCGAGTTCTCCGGGCTTGAGTTGACCTTCTGGGCCATCAGGAATTGAACGCTATGGACAGTGAATATTCGCAGGATGAAAAGACCGTCTTGCTCGACCGCGACGGCCTTGGGTCCGCACAAGGGCCGCTCACGCAGTTCCCTTCGCCGCCACGCTACGAACAGTTACAGGATCGGATGATCTATGCGAGCCAGGCATTGGACGCACACAGCTTCACGACAACGCTCAACCCCTTGGTGGTCGCGGCTTGGGAAGTATTGTCGCAAGTGGTCCGGCTCAAGGGCTGCTCCGGTCGTGAAAACCTCGTCACGATCAACGATCGATTGTCATCGGCGGTGACTCAATTTGAAACCCGTGCCCTGCAGGGAGGCGTTGAAAACACTCAGGTCATGTCTGCGCGCTACGTGTTGTGCAGCCTGATTGACGAAGCCGTCGTCACCACGGCGTGGGGCGCTCGAAGCGACTGGTCGAAGATGAGTCTGTTGAGCCGCTTTCACCACGAGACATTTGGCGGCGAGAAGGTCTTCCAGTTGCTTGAACGCCTGGCGCGTGACCCGATAAAAAACGTGGCGATGCTTGAGTTGGGGTACCTGTGCCTGTCCCTGGGGTTCGAAGGAAAGTTTCGCGTGATGGAGCGGGGGATGCTGCATCTCGAGGCCGTCCGCGATGGCCTGTATCGACAGATCCGGCAGGTGCGTGGCAACCCGTCGTCGGCGCCGGTCTTGCCGACCGGGCAGAGACGCGCGCGAAGCAGGTGCATACGCGTCATCCCTGCCCGCTGGTGTGTTGCCTTCACGCTGTGCTGTTTGCTCGCGATGTACGCCGGCTTCTGCTGGGTGTTGGAGCGAGAAAGGGCGAACGCGCTGCAGCCTCTTCAACTTTCGGCGTCGGAGCTTACCCGCACGCCCTTGTAAAAAAACGCAGGGAGCAATGAATGAACGCATTTTTCAAGGGCGTGGGCGCCGTGCTGGGCAGAGTCTGGGTTTGGAGCCTGATACTGGTGCTTTGCTGCGCTGTGCTGGTGTGGTGTGTCGGGCCACTGCTGGCTGTGGACGACCACCGGTTCTGGCAGGGCGCGACTGCCCGCCTGGTCACCATCAGCGTTTTGTTTCTGCTGTGGGGGTTGGCGATGGTCATGGCGGGTGGGCACCGCGCCGCCGCCCGCGAAACGCCCGATTCGCCCGCGAGCCAACCTGCGCTGGCGGCGGTGGAGGAGGAGCGCAAGCACGTCCGTGGCCGTTTCAGGGAAGCGCTGCACCGGTTGAAAACCTCCCCTCGCTATGCAGAGCGTAATGCGCGCTGGCGCCATGACTTGCCCTGGTATTTGGTGATCGGTGAACCGCGCAGTGGCAAGACCCAGCTGTTGGAAGCAGCCGGGTTGCGGTCACCGCTCGATCAGATGGACACAGGGTCCACAGGCAGCAGCGCACAGTGTGACTGGTACTTTGCCGACGACGCTGTGCTCATCGACACGCCAGGGCGCTATCTGCTTCAACCCGACCGTTCGGTGGATGTCGCCGGCTGGACCACACTGTTGAACAGGCTGAAGTGGCGGCACCGAGTGCGTCCGCTCAACGGCGTAGTGGTGACGCTTTCGGCGGACAGTCTTCTGAGCGCTAACGAGCACGACCTGGAGCAGTTGGCACGCCACGTGCGTTCGCGCCTGCAGGAAATCCAGCAGGTGCTACATGTGGATGTACCCGTTTACCTGGTGTTGACCCAGGCTGATCGACTGTCGGGGTTCACCGAGTACTTCGACTCACCCTCGGCGGACGATGTCGACGCGGTGCTGGGCCAGCCGCTGGGGGCTGAGAAGGCGGGCAATGACATGACCCAGGTTCGCCAGGCGTTCGAGCAGTTGCTGCAACGTTTGCACACTGAATTGATCGAGCGATTGCACCAGGAACGCGATGTCGAGCGTCGCAGGCAGATGCTTGAGCTTCCCCGGCAGGCGGCGCGAATGGGCGAGCAGTTGTGCCTGTTCATCGAGTGGGTGTTCGGTGCCCATCGCTACCCGCGCAGCAACGGTTTACGCGGGTTCTACCTGACCTGTGCCAGTGACAGGCGCAGCTATTTCGTACAGGGGCTGTTCAGCCGGGTGATTTTTGCCGAGGCGGATCTGGCCGCGTTGCAGAGCCGCGAGCGACAGCGCATCTGGCGGCGCAACGGCTTGCTGGGGAGTGCCGTTGCGCTGGTTCTGGCGTGTGCCGGTGGGCTGTGGATGCACAGTTACGCGATCAACCAGCAGCGTTTGGCTCAGATCGCTGCACTCAGCGCGCCCGTTGCTCCGGGTAGCGATGAAACCTTGACGACCCTGGCGCTGCTGGACGCGCGCTGGGCGGCAACCCGCCTATTTCCCCCCGCAGGCGACACTGCGCTGATTGAGCGTGCCGGCCTGTATCAAGGCGAGGTCAGCCGTCCATGGGTGACGCGCGCCTATGAGCAGGCGTTGCAGCAGCGACTGCTGGGCCGCACCGCGGCCCTGCTGGAAGAGCAGGTACGCGCCAGCCTCGGCGACAGGGAACGCCTGCTCGACAACCTGCGTGCGTACCTGATGCTCAATCTGCGCGAGCGGCGTGATACCGCGTGGCTGGCGCAGCATATGGCGAGCTTTTGGTCGCTGCGGTTTGCCGGTGATACGCCGGTACAGACGCGCCTGAATGAACATTGGGCGCGACTGCTCGAACAGCCGTTTTCAGCACCGCTCAATGACGAGTTGGTGGCCCAGGCGCGTGCCGCGCTGCGGGGAGAGTCATTGGCCGATGTGGTGTATAGGGTGCTGCGCGAACAATCGCGCGACCTGGAGCCGTTGCGCCTGGCCGAGGGCAAGGTATTTGCGGCCATCGAGCCCTCTGTTCCCGGTTTCTACACCAAAAGGTATGTGCAGTACTTCCAAACCCAGGGCCCTCGGCTGGTGAACGCCATCGCCCAGGATAATTGGGTACTGGGGGAAGGCACTGACTTGAGCGCCGAGGATTTGCAGCGTCTGATGACCGAACTGCAACAGCGCTACTTCAGCGAATACGCCCAGGCCTGGAGCGACGTCCTCGGGCGTGTCAGGCTGTTGCCAACCGACAGCCTTCGCGGGGATGCTGAACGGCTCGCGGGGCTGACCTCGGCGCAATCGCCGGTACTGCTGTTATTGCAGCAGCTTCGTGAGAACACCCGTTTACTGCCTGGCCTGGAGTTGCCGGCCACGGCGGCCCAGCCGGCAGGTGCGTCGGGCTCCATTGCCAAGGCGGCGTTGGCGCAGGGGCAGGCAAGCCTGGGCGACTCGGCGCGCCGGGCGTTGCAGCGGCGGTTTGAACCGCTGCATCAATTGCTGGACGAGCAGCAGAATCCCGGCGCCGAGCTGGCCCGGGGGTTGGGCCTGCTCGACCAATTGCACCTGCAATTGGCGGCGCTGAACCGTGAGGGTTCGCCTGAGCAGGCGGCTTTTTTACGGGCAAAGCGGCGCATGGACGGCCAGCAGGACGTGCTGGGTGACCTGCGTGAAGCGGCCGCCCGTCTGCCGCTTCCGCTGGCCGGATGGTTCGAAGGGATTGCCGAAGAAACCTGGCGCCATGTGCTGGACCAGGCCTATGCCCACGTCAATCAGCACTACCAGAGCGAGGTGCAGGGTCTTTACGCCAGGACGATTCGCCAACGGTATCCGTTCACTGCCCACGCCACGAGTGATGTGGCCCTTGAGGATTTTCGCGAGTTTTTCAAACCCCAGGGCGTCCTGGCGCGTTTTTACGAAGCTTACCTGCGTCCTTTTGTCAGCGCCGATGGCACGCGCTACCGGTTACGCGGACTGGACGGGCAGGGTTTACCCCTCTCGCGCTCGCTGCTGGATCAATTGACGAAAGCCCAGCTTATCCGGCGTGGCTTCTTCACCGAGGAGCAGGGCGAGCTGGCCGTGCGTTTTACCCTGGCGCCCTACAGCCTGGATCAGTCGGTCAACCGCGCGACTTTGCGCTTGGGTGGACAGCAGCTGGAATACCGGCACGGCCCGATCATCCCCATGGCGTTCCGCTGGCCCATCGAAGCGGACAACGGTCGTGCCAGCCTCGTGCTGGAGCGAGGCGCCGAACTGCGGCCCCTGGGTATCGAGAAGAACACCGGCGCCTGGTCGTTGTTCCGGTTTTTCGACCTGCTGCACCGAGAGCCTGCCACCGGCGGCAACGCGCAGATCGTCAAGGCCGACCTGGCCGGGCTGCGCGCCTATTACCTGCTGGCGAGCCAGCGAACACCCAGCCCATTTGAAATGGACACGTGGCGCACCTTTCGCCTGCCGGAGCAACTGTGAGCCCCACATGGCGCAGTGCCGGGCGTACACAGCGCGGGCAATCACGGCCGCGTAATGAGGATGCCTTGCTCGATTGCCCGCAGCTGGGCTGTTGGGCCGTGGCGGACGGCATGGGCGGGCACCGGCACGGCGATGTCGCCAGCCAGTGGGTGATCGGCAGCCTGGCTGCGTTGCCCGCGCGGGGCAGTCTTGATCAGCGGGTCGATGCGGTCCGGCAGAGCTTGCAGGGTGTCAATCAGCGGCTGGCGAATGCGCGGCAGGCGCCAGGGGCATCCGGCAATGCCGTGACAGGCAGCACGGTGGTGACGCTATTGCTGGAGCACGGGCGTGCGGCGTGTGTGTGGGCGGGGGACAGCCGCTGTTATCTGTGGCGCGAGCAGACCCTGTACCAGCTGTCCCGGGATCATTCGCTGTTGCAGCGTCTTATGGACGAGCGTCGGCTGAGTGCAACCCAGGCTCGCGCTCACCCTGATGCCAGAGCCTTGACCCGTGCGGTTGGCGGGCACTCGCCCTTGCGCCTGGAGGTGCTGGAGCTCAGGACCCGCCCCGGCGATGTATTTTTACTGTGCAGCGATGGTCTCTACCAGGCCCTCAGCCATGCCCAACTGGGCCGGGCGTTGAGCGCCGGCGGGCCGCGACAGGTTGTGGACAGATTGTTCGCCAGCGCGCTGCACACTCCGGCGCGCGACGACCTGACCGCCGTGGTGGTGCAGTCATGAAGACAGGATCGACTCCGCTGTTGCTGGTCGGGCGCTACCACCTTGAGCACGTCTTGGGCCGGGGTGGAATGGGCGTGGTGTACCGCGCGCGCGATCTGTTGCAGGAGCAGTTCGGCGAACCTTGTTCAGGTGTGGCGCTCAAGCTGCTGGACGAGTCTTTATCGGCGTGCCCGGATGCCCATGTATTGCTGCACAGCGAGTTTGCGTTGTCTCGGCGCCTGCGCCACGAACATGTAGTGAGGATGTATTCGTTTGAGGTGGATACCTGCAGCCAGATCGCTTTTTTCACCATGGAGCTGCTGCATGGCATGACGCTTGACCGGTTGCTGCTGGAATGTCCCGACGGACTGCCTTGGTCCGAACTGCAACCGATTGCCCTGCAACTGCTGGATGCGTTGGCTTACGCCCATCAACACAACGTGCTGCATGGCGATATCAAACCGGCCAATGTCATCGTGGGAGAAGAGGGCGTGCGCCTGTTCGATTTCGGCCTGGGGCAGTCCATTGTGCAAACCACAGCGGACTTGCCGAGTGTGAGTCGCAGCCGGTTGAATGCCTGGACTCGCGCCTATGCAGCGCCTGAGTTACTCGCCGGTGGCGCATTGACGCCCGCGGCCGACCTGTATGGCGTGGCGTGTGTTCTGTATGAGCTGGCCCAGGGGCGTCGCCGTGACGATCACCCGCCGGGCCACAGACTGTCACGGCCCACGCAGTTGCCCCGGCGTTGCTGGCCGGCACTCCATACTGCGTTGGCGCCGGACCCGCAACGGCGGACCCTGACGGTGGCCGAATTGCGCGAGGCCATCGGTTGCAAGCGGCCTCGCTGGTACGGCTGGCCGCCGCGTCAGCCGCTCAAGTCATGCAGTTGGCAGTAGTCGGCCCAGCTCATGCCGGCCATCTGTGCGACTTCCTTATGCACCTCAAGGCGCTGGGCTTCGAAGGCTTGGCTGGAGTCGGTCGTCAGCTTGAGGGTCAGCTCCCAGGCGAACAAGCCTTCGCGCTCGGCCTGCGCCTCGAATGCTTCGTATAGACGCTCGGTACGATACTGCGCCACGCTTTCCCCCCTGGCTTGGGCGGCCAGAGGGTTGAGGCTGTCCAGCTCGGCGGCGACGTCCGGGTGTTCGCGCAGGAATCGGTCCAATGCGCGTTGATAGTTATCGCCAGGTGCTGACAACGCCAGGCCCTCAGTGAGAGGGATGGGTGTCGACGTCGGGCGCGTGCCTGCCGACGTGACGCCGAGCGCGCTTGCGCGACCTGCGCTGGATCCAGCGCTGCACCGGCGCCAATAAAAAGAACATCAGGTAGGCGACGAGCACCAACGCCAGGTCTATCCAGGTTTCCGCGACGGGCCCGGTGAACAGTTCGATGACATTCTTGATCACAAATAACAGCACCACACTGCACAACCACAACAGGATGGTGACGAACAGAGGACGCATGGGGCTGGACTGCTTATCGTGCATGGTAAAGCTCTCTCCTTTGTGCCTGCTTGCATACAGGCCGTATTCCCTGAGTAGACACCCGGCGTTAGCCAGGTTGTAACATCCTTCGACACACGGAAAGCTGCGGATGATACCGACTCAGGCAGGGTTAGGGAGCAGCACACGTCAGAAAGTTCGATTTTTTATGTGGGTATTTTCCTATGTCTCCGAGTTTTTCGCCGAAAGCGCCAGTGGCGATGGCAAAAAGCTTTCGCTCCGAGCATAAGGGCGTGTAGCGTTGACGCGTATTCCGGCGCTGATCTCCAGAACCCGTGAATACGGGCAGAGGGAGGCTCATGGCGCAAACGCTGTTCAAACTTTTCCTTACCCAGCGCCTGGCGGCCCTGGCCAGTATCGAGTCGTTGCGTGCGATTCGCGAGGGATTGTTGTGGATCCTGCCCTGCCTGCTGGTCTCCGCCGGTTTCCTTATCCTGTCCGAATGCGCCAGGATGCTCGGGTTCAGCCCTCAGACCGCCAGCTTCCTGGCAGGTCTGCATGACCGCATCAGCGCGGTCATCCCGCTGCTGGTCGCCGCCTCCATCGGTTACATGCTAGCCATTCAGCACCGCTTGCCACAGCTGCCGATCGCCTTCTTGTGCCTTACCCATGTGGTGGTGGCCACGTTTCTGTTGCGTGAATACCCTCGAGCGTCGGCCACCTTTCTGCTGTTTATTGCCATCGCTTCGCCGCTGATCAATGTGCCCGCCGTTGCCTGGCTGCACCGTTTTCGTTGGACACGCCTGGTCTATGAAGACCTGATCGGACACAACCTCAAAGGCACGATCAACATGGTGCTGCCCGGCGCGATCAGCGTGTTGGCATGGGTGGTGGTGCTGTCGTTGCTGCTGCAGATCCCCTACGTGGCGCAGTGGCAGGGGCCGCAGGTACTCAATGCGTTACAGGCGCCCTATGGCAGCGGTTTGTTCGTGACCTTGATGAACTCGCTGTTGTGGTTTTTCGGCATTCACGGTGTGTACGCCCTGCAGCCGCTGTTCGATGTGCTGGATCAGGCCGTGACGCTCAACGCTGCGGCGCTGGCTGCGGGGGAGCCGGTGCGGTACCTGCTCAACAGTGGCCTGTTGGGCAGCTTCGCGTTTATCGGCGGGTCAGGCAGCGCATTGTGCCTGCTCCTGGCAATTCTGCTGTTTTCCAGGAGCCGGTCCATGCGGTTGCTGGCGATGGCCAGCTTGCCGCTGTCGTTATTCAATGTCAGCGAAGTGCTGTTGTTCGGTTTGCCGATCATCCTCAACCCGCGGTTGTTCATCCCGTTTCTGTTGGTGCCGGCGTTGAACGCGATGGTGGCGTTGGCAGTGGTGCAATTGGGCTGGGTGTCGCCGGCAGTGACCAGCGTGCCGTTTACCGCGCCGGTGTTGCTCAATGCTTACCTCAGTACCCATGGCGACGTCGCCGCCGTGGTGCTGCAGATTGTGCTGACGGGCCTGGGCACGCTGGTGTATGCGCCTTATGTACGGGCGATCCATCGCCAGGCCAGTGAGGGCGGCACGGTGTACCTCAAGTCACTGGACATGACGTTTCGCGGCCTTGAGGAGAAAGGCCGGTTGCTGGAGTTCGACCCGATCCTGGCTTCCCATCGCACCCTGGCCCGCCAGGCCATTGAGCTGAGCCGCATCCAGCAGATCAGCGATTACGATTTCTACCTTGAGTTCCAGCCCCAAGTCTCCACCCGTACCGGCTTGTGCACCGGCTGCGAAGCCTTGATGCGGGCCCGGGACGCCCAGGGCACGGTGCATTCGCCCTGGGAGTTCCTGCAATGGCTGGCGCAGGCGCGGTTGATGCCCGACGTGGACGTGTGGGTGGCGTCCCAGGCCGTGCGCCAACATCAAAAGTGGAAGAAGGCCGGTTTTGAATTGCCCATCACCATTAATGTGTCCAGCTTCACGCTCAAGGACGCGGCCTATGGTGATCGCCTGGTGGAGATTCTCGCCCAGGCCCACGGCTGGGTGTCGGTGGAGATCACTGAAGACGCGCTGGTCAGCGATATCCAGGCCGCCCGTCAGACCATTGGCAAACTGCAGGCGTTGGGGGCCAAGGTGTATATCGATGATTTTGGCACCGGGTTTTCGGCGTTGAGTTACCTGCACCAGTTTCCGGTCGATTTCATCAAGATCGATCGCAGCTTCGTGGTCGCCCAGCACGATCCCAAGGGCGCGCAGGTACTGACGGGCATGCTGCGTTTCTGCGAGGCATTGAACCTGGGCGTGGTGGTCGAAGGGGTCGAGACCGCCGAGCAACTGGCGTTCCTGAATACGGGAGCCGAGTTGTTTATTCAGGGATGGTATTTCAGCAGGGCGTTGCCTGGGGATGAGGTGCCGCAGTTTGTGCGCGAGCGCGCCGCGTTGGCTTGATCAGGTGGGCAAGGCGCCCCGGTTGGAATGTGGGAGCGGGTGGGCTCCCACATTTTTACGCCATCTAGGCGGCCTCGTAGGCCCGATTGGTCTGTTCAATCTCCTCGACCAGCCCATCGATCCCCTGCAGCCGGGCACGATTGTCATGATCCCATGGGTGAAAACCCGGTTTGAAATAGTGCAGCCATGGCCGCAGCATGCGGGGAAACACGCCCTTGGGGCCATACAGAAACTTGAGCATGCGCCAGCACCCCTTCACCAGCCCGCCCGACTTGCGGTCGGCAATCAGCAGGCGCACGTGGAAGTCGAACACCACCAGCCAAAAAAGCACCGTGGTGAACAGCATGGTGCCGGTGCGCAACAGGTAGCGCCCGGGCCCAGGCTTGATCACCTTGTTCCACACATCGAAGGCCACTGCTTTATGTTCGGTTTCTTCCAGGGCGTGCCAATACCACATCTGCCGGTAGCCCTTGAGTGAATCGCCAAAACGCGACGGGTCGCTCAGCAGGATCTCCGCGAGCATCGCGGTGTAGTGCTCAAGGGCGATGGTCACCGCCAGATTGAATGACGGTGGCAGGTGTTTCTTCTGCAGGTCCAGGAAGAATTTCAGGCGCCGGTCGAGGCGGTGCGCAGGCAGGCCCGCTGCGTGCAGCAGCTCGTTGTAGGCCACGTGTTCACGGCTGTGCATGGCCTCCTGGCCGATAAAGCCCTGGATTTCCTTCTTCAGGTCCGGATCGTCGATGCGGGTGCGGTAATGGCGCACGCTGTCCATGAAAAACAGCTCGCCCTGGGGAAACAGCAGCGACAGGGCATTGAAAAAGTGCGTCACGAACGGGCCTTGCTCATGCCAGTTGGTGATGCGCCCGGCGGGCAGGGCAAAGCGGATATCACGGCGAATGGGCAACATGGGGCGTACTCCTGTTCAGAGGCGAGGCTCGTCGTTGGTTTCAAACACGGGCGTGCGCGGTTTGGGGGCCATGCGCTTGCTGGCAAACACCACCAGCGCTTGATAGGCCGCCGGCAGGCAACGGGCGAGCAGGTCGAGGAAATAGGCATCGCGGCCGATCAGTATGCGGCGCTTGTTTTTGCGCACTCCGTGCAGGATGACTTTGGCGGCCTGATCGGCGTCGGTGATAAACAGTTTTTCGAAATCGGCGCGCGCCTGTTGTTCGCTGTGGATCAGAAAGCCGGTCATGTTCGCGTCGATACGGCTGCTGCGGCAGATATCGGTGCGAATCCCGCCGGGATGCACGCATGTGGCCGAGACGCCGCAGCGTTGCAGGTCCAGCTCCTGGCGCAGCGCTTCGGTGAAGCCGCGCACCGCGAATTTGCTGGCGTTGTAGCCGCTCATGCCAGGCTGGGCGAACAGGCCGAATACGCTCGAGGTGTTGACGATATGCCCGTCGCCGCTGGCCTTCAGGTAAGGCAGGAACGCCTTGGTGCCGTGCACCACCCCCCAGAAATTGATGCCGACGATCCACTCAAGGTCGGCATAGTCCACGCCTTCCACGGTGCTCGACAGCGCCACGCCGGCATTGTTGAAGACCAGGTTGACCTGGCCGTGCTCGGCCGCACAGCGCGCCGCCCACTCCAGCATGGCTTGGCGGTCTGCTACATCCAGCACCTGGGTGGTGACGGTCACCGGCGACAGGGTCGAGGTCCTGATCAAGTCCAGGGTCTGCTCCAGCCCCTGGCTGTTCTTGTCGGCCAGGGCCAGGTGGCAGCCTTCCCGTGCCAGGGCCAGGGCCAATGCGCGGCCCATGCCGGAGGCCGCTCCCGTGATCGCCGCCACGCGGCCGTTGAATGACTTCATGACAGGCTGCCTTCTGTGGCGCAATGAGGGGTTGGCTGCGCACGCGGCACCGATGCCGCCGGCGCCTGGCTGACCAGGTAGTCCTTGAGCGCAAAATGCCGGGTGATCTGCTTGAAGCGCCACGTCGAGCCGGGCCACAGCGTGGTGTTCCTGCCGGTGCGCGGGTCGAGGTACCAGCTGCGGCAGCCGCCGGTGTTCCAGATAGTGCGCTTGAGCTTGCCTTGCAATTGCTCGTTGTAGGCCTGCTCCACGGCAGGTTTGACGTCCACCACGCTGATGCGCTGGCGCTGCATCTGTTGCAACGCGCCAAGGATGTAAGTGACCTGGGCCTCGATCATCAGGATCATCGAATTGTGCCCCAGGCCCGTGTTGGGCCCGACGATCAGGAACAGGTTGGGATAGCCCGGCACCGTGGTGCCTTTGTAGGCGTGGGCACCGTCCTGCCAGGTGTCCATCAGGTCGACGCCGTTGCGCCCGATGATGCAATCACGGGGCAGGGGATCGGCGGCCTGGAACCCGGTGCCGAAGATCAGGCAATCGGCGGGGTGCCTGATGCCGTCGGCGGTGATCACGCCATCGGCTTCGATGCGCAGCACGTTGTCGGTCACCACCTCGACGTTACTGCGTGACAACGCCGGGTAGTAGTCGTTGGAGATCAGCACACGCTTGCAGCCGATGGTGTAGTCCGGCGTCAGGACTTTGCGCAGGGAAGGGCGGGCCACCTGGTTGCGCAGGTGGCGCAGGGCGATTTTCTGCACCATCTTCATCAAGCGCGGGTGCAGGGCAAAGCCCACCACGCGGCCTTCCAGTGCCCAATAAAAGGCGCCGCGCACCAGCCGTTGGGTAAACGGCAGATGCTTGAACAGCCAGCGTTCGGTACGGGTGATCGGCCGGTCGGGCTTGGGCATGATCCAGGGCGGTGTGCGCTGGAACAGGTCCAGGTGCGCCACGTGCGGTGCAATCTGCGGCACGAACTGAATGGCGCTGGCGCCGGTGCCGATCACCGCGACGCGTTTGCCCTTCAGGCTGTAGTCATGGTCCCACTGCTGCGAATGGAAACGCTTGCCCTTGAAACTCTCCAGCCCGGGGATGTCCGGCAGTGCCGGGCGCGACAGCCCGCCCATGCCCGACACCAGCACGCGCGCACTGACCTGGCGGCCGTCGCTGAACATCAGTTGCCAGCGCTGTTGCTGCTCATCGAACACCGCCCGCTGCAACCCCATGCCGAAGCGCAGGTACGGCGCCAGCTCGAAACGCTGCGCGCAGTGCTCCAGGTAAGCGCGAATCTCCGCCTGCGGAGCAAATTGGCGCGTCCAGTCGGGGTTGGGCGCAAAGGAAAACGAATAGACGTGGGACTGCACATCACAGGCACAGCCGGGGTAGTGATTGTCACGCCATGTGCCGCCCAGGCTGTCGGCCTGCTCGGCGACAAAGAAATCGGTGAACCCGGCTTCCTTGAGTTTGATCGCCATGCACAGGCCGGCGAAGCCTGAGCCGATGATCGCGATGTCGACGTTGTCACTGTGGGCATTCATAGGTTGTCCTTTGTGGGCATCGGATGTGCTCCCGTTTTTGTTGTGTGTTTTAGATAGAACACCATTGCAAAGAAAAATTGAATTAATTATTTTAAAAAAAGATTTTAAATAATCTACCTGAAAATTTCGCCGCCGCCAGGGTCTTGTTCGATACATGCGACTTGTCCGACAGACGCGCATAGAGGTTGGCCCCAAGGTAGGGACGAAAGTTGAGGCCTCGATCAATCCCGGTCAGGTCGCCAGCAGCAGGGAAGCAGAGGACCGAGCTATGGCTGTCGAGTGGGTTGTCGCTGCGGGTGTGGTAATAGGCGCGAGCGCTGCGTTGTGGGCGTTCAGTGCGTGGATGACACGGCGCATCGAAGCGGCTGTTCCGATCAATGGGCGCTTTGTCGAAGTAGATGGCGAGCGCTTTCACTATGTAGAAGAAGGCGCAGGCCCGGCGCTGGTGATGATCCACGGGCTGATGGGCAGCAGCCGCAACCTGACCTATGCGTTATCCGGTCAGTTGCGCGAGCATTTTCGCGTTATCAGCGTAGACCGGCCAGGCTCGGGCTACTCCACCCGGCAGCGCGGCACTGCGGCGGATCTGCCGGCCCAGGCGCGCCAGATGGCCGCCTTCATCAACACCCTCAAGCTGGACAAGCCGCTGGTGCTTGGGCATTCCCTGGGCGGGGCGATTGCCCTGGCCTTGGCCCTCGATCATCCCCACGCGGTATCGGGCTTGATTCTGGTGGCGCCCTTGACCCATCCCCAGCGCATGTTGCCGTTGGTATTCCTGTCATTGGCGGTGCGCCCCGCCTGGCTGTGTCGCTGGATGTCGCGCACCTTGACCATGCCTGTCGGCCTGCTGACCCAGGGATCGGTGGTCAAGGGCGTGTTCGCCCCCGATGCCGCCCCGGCGGACTTCGCCACGCGCGGCGGTGGCCTGCTGGGGATGCGTCCCGACAACTTCTACGCGGCGTCCACCGAGATCAACCGCGTCAATGACCACTTGCCGGACATGGTCACGCGTTACCCGCAGCTGACGCTGCCCATCGGCCTCATCTACGGCACGCGTGACAAGGTGCTCGACTTTCAAAAGCATGGCCAGGGCCTGGCCAGCAGGGTGCCTGGGCTGAAGCTGCAGGTCGTGGAAGACCGTGGGCACATGCTGCCGATTACCGCCACCGAGCGTGTGGTGGCGCTGGTCGAGCAGGTCGCCAAGCGGGTTCGACCGGTACAAACCGCCACCGTGTTGCATCCTTCGTTCGCCGTGGCGAGCAAATAATCGTGCCATTTCATTCGCGGTTCCAGCGCGTCAACGCTTGCCCTAGACACCTGGCCGACGGTCTAAAAAAACGACTGTACGGTCACGGAAAAAAGGTCTGGATAAACTAGTTGACGACCTAACGATTCCGCGCTATTTATTTAAAAAAATTATTTCAATGTGTAATTTGAAACAGTTTTTGAAATGCCTAAGAGCGAATAAAATAATGAAAAGAACGCCTTTTATCGCATGGTTGATGTCTCGCAGCGGTCAGCGCTGCGCCACTGCCTTTTCTGCCTTCGGATGCCTTCGGAGGTTGCCATGAACCCTGCTCTGACTGTTCCAGGCGTGTGGGCCGACGGCAAGCGCTACCTCTGGTGGCTCGGCATCATGCCGCTGGCAACCCCATTGCTCTCGGGTGCCCTGGCGATCGGCACCGGCATCCAGCAACTGTGGTGGGTCGGTGTGCTGGTCATCTTCGGCGTGATCCCGTTGATCGACGGCCTGCTGGGCGAGGATGTCAGCAACCCGCCCGAATCCGCCGTCAGCCACCTCGAATCCCAAACCTATTACCGTTGGATCGTCTACACCGGCGTGCTGTTTGTGATCGCCTCGGTGGTCATCACCGGTTGGCTTGCCGCCGGCGGCATTGACTGGATCATCGGCGGCGGTTTGCTGCGGGCCACCGCGATGCTCGACCCGTCCAGCGGTTGGGCGAAAGCCGCAGCGTTCATCACCTCTCGCACCGAGTTGCACGGCCAGGTCAGTGGCTTCACTTATCTGGGCATGGCGATGTCTACCGGGGCGGCCACCGGTATCGCGATCAACACCGCCCATGAGCTGGGCCACAAGCCCAAGCCACTGGAAGTGTTCCTGGCCAAGGTAACCCTGGCGCCGACCTTCTACGGCCACTTCTACACCGAACACAACCGCGGCCACCACGTGCGCGTCGCCACACCGGAAGACCCGGCCAGTTCGCGCCTGGGTGAAAGTTTCTGGGCTTTCCTGCCGCGTTCGGTGTGGTTCAGCGCACGCTCGGCGTGGAACCTGGAGCGCGAACGCCTGCGCAAACTCGGGCTGCCGGCCTGGCACTGGAAGAACGCCGTGCTCAGCGCCTGGATGTACAGCGTGCTGCTCTGGGGCGCAATGATTGCCTGGCTGGGCACGGCAGTGATCCCGTTTCTGATTATCCAGGGCATCTACGGTTTCTCGCTGCTTGAAGTGGTCAATTACGTCGAGCACTACGGCCTCAAACGGCAGAAATTGCCCAACGGTCGTTATGAGCGCTGTTCGCCGCGTCACTCCTGGAACAGCAACCGGATTGTGACCAATATCTTTTTGTTCCAGTTACAACGGCATTCCGATCACCATGCCAATCCAACCCGTAGTTATCAGTCGCTGCGCCACTTTGATGAATCACCGCAACTTCCGTATGGCTACGCAAGCATGATTGTCTGGGCGTATGTGCCTTACTTGTGGCGCCGACGGATGGACCACCGGGTATTGAATCATTATGCAGGCGATATAACCTTGACCAATCTTCAGCCGTCACAACGCTTGAAGTATCTGGAGAAGTACAGCGGCGAAGCCAAGCCGTTTTAATTTGAAATAAAAGCGCATTTTCAAAGGATATTTCGATAAGGATTTCTACGTCTATGGTTTGTTAGTTTAGTTGCAAGGCGGTTGTTTACCCGAACGAAAAATAATTTCAAGGGAAGGGCGTAAACATGCAAGTAACTCCTATAACTATAAAGTTCACCATTAACTTCGTATTGGCTGCGCTGGGCCTGATCGGCTGTCACCAGGCACAGGCCGCCCGTATCGAACCTGCCGGGAGTGCGTTTACAGCCCAGGGCCCGATCAGCTTTTCCAAAGGCGCGTTGATCAGTGCCGACTGCACCATCAAGGTGGCCGGCAAGGTGGCGGCCGATGGGACATCCGTCAATATCGACAAGGTGGCGTTCGATGGTGGGCTCAAGTGCAGCCGGGTCGAAGCTATTAACTTGCCCTGGATCTTGATTGCAAAGGATACAAAAAGCGGCTCGATGTCGAAGATCAGCGTGGATGTGCATGCCTTCGGCCTGGGCGGCAAGTGCGGTCCTTCTACCGCCGTCGGTACGTGGGATAACGCCACCGGCAAGTTGCAGGCTGCCAATGTACCGATTGGTGATGACTGCATCATTAAAACGGTGTCAATCAAGATGCCGCCTGATTTCAAAGTCGTTGAATAAGGTTGTCGGATTTAACTGAATTTGGCTGGAATACGAAGCTCTGCAGTTTTACCCGTGGCTTCGTGTTCATGGTCATTACCCCAGGCGAATAATTCGCCATTACATGTGAGGCAAAATAATGAAAAGCTTGAAAACCCTCGTTTGTGCAACTTCGTTCGCCCTGAGCCTTGGTGCAGTGTCGATGGCCAACGCTGCCACTATCGCGCCTGCCGGCACGGCGTTCTCCACATCGGGCTCGATTACCGTTACTTCGCCCGCGTCCCTGAACCTGCCGGTGACCTGCAACATCGCCTTCACCGGTTCCGTCGCGGCTGATGGCTCGAGCGCTTCGATCACCGGCGCAACGGTCAACGGTTCCAACTCGCTGTGTGGCGTACCCAAGTTGTTGGGCCTGCCGTGGACATTGAACGTGGCAAGCGGTGGCCCTGATGCCTTCAACGGTACGGTGTCGGGCGTGAATTTCCAGATTCTCAACAACTGCTCCGCTTCGCCGGTGACCATCAATGTCGGCTTCAATAACTCCACCAACCAGCTGAAGGTGCCAAGCACACAAACCGTTGGCAACTGCAAAATTACCGCTCTGACCGCTACACCAAGCCCGGCCTTTACCGTTACCCCATAAAGGTCGTGAGCGTTTGACGTGATGATCACACGTTGAAATACGCCAGTGCCTCGCAAGGGGCACTGGCTGCGGGAGGCCAGGTCGGGACAACCGATCTCGGAGGATAAAAACAATAAGGAGTGGAGCATGAATAATAAAAAGCAACAGGCACGTACGTTGTTGAGCCTGGCAATTCTCGGCGGCCTTATCACGGCAACGGGACCCGCACACGCCGGCGGTTTCACCACGCCGACCTTCGGTGCTCCCGGGTGGGGGCGCGCCTTCGGGGGGGGCTCACTGTTCCAGAATGATCCTTCCGCGGCCTACAACAACCCGGCCGGCATGGCGTTCATCGACCATACGATTTCTCAATTTACCGTTGATTACGCGCGCATCAACGTTAAATACAAGGGCACGGCCACGGACTACGCCGGCAACGCACCTGCGGCGGTCGACCCTACGGATTTGAGTTCCACGCCGCGCACCGGCGATGGTGGGCAAGGCGGGTTTACCGCCTGGTTGCCGACCGGTTTCATGGTGATACCGATCAACGACCGTTTTGCATTCGGGCTCAGTCAGGTGGTGCCGATGGGTGCGCGCACCACGTGGGATCAAGACTGGATCGGTCGCGACTTTGCCGTCGATACGCGTATTGAAACGGTGGGTGTCACAGGCTCCCTGTCGTTCAAGGTCAATGACCAGTTCTCGGTGGGTGGCGGTGCCATCGTCCAGCACACCAAAGGTTTTGTAAGCCAGAATCTGGACCTGTATTCCGCAGCAGCCCTGTCGCCGGCGATCGGTCTCCCGTTCCCTTCCGGAGTCGGCTCCTCGCTGATGCGGGTCAAGGTGGACAACACCTCGGTCGGCTGGTTTGCCGGTGTGGTCTGGAAGCCTACCCAATTCGATACCCTGGGTCTGAATTACCACGCGAAAATCAAGAATAAACTCGAAGGCAAGTACAGCCTGTATGCCGACGAGGCGAACAAGTCACTGATCGAAGGCGGCCTGCCGGCGCTGGCTTATCCGGGGCTCGACCTCAACGTCAACGGCGCCAAGGCTTCGACGCAACTGGACGTGCCCGCCAACGCCTCCATCGACTGGGTGCACCAGTTCAATGATCGCCTCACCCTGGGCGCCAGCGTCACGTGGACCCAATGGTCGTCGTTCAAGGCGCTGACATTGAAGTCCGAGGGCACGCAACTCGTGTCGATTCCCTATAACTACAAGGATGCCTGGATGGTGTCGCTGGGTGGCGATTACAAGTTTACCGACGACTTCACCTTCCGCGCCGGTGTCGCCACCGACCAGACGCCCACCCGCAACTCTACGCGTGACCCGCGTATCCCCGACGGAGACCGGATATTCGCCTCCCTGGGCTTTGGCTACAACATCCGCGCGATTCCCGGTTTGAGCATCGACGGCGCCTACTCGCGGCAATTCGTCGAAAAGGCCAAGCTCAGGACGCACAACCAGGATCGCCTGGGCGGTGCAACCCTTGACGGTAAAGCCGACGCCAAGGGTGAGGTGGTCAGCCTTTCAGCGACCTACGCGTTTTGATCGGTTGATGACGCGCGACCTGTGCTGGACAGGTCGCGCAGGCAATGCAGATACAACCCGTTGATGACTTGACAGGCTGACCCGCTCAGCCCGTTATTTCTTCGCCAAAGCGTTAAATAAAAATTTCAAAACAAAATTTGAATTTGTCTTTCCAAGTTTGTAGTGTGGACCTGAGTCGTCGCCCAATCCGAGCGGCCGCAGGTGTCACGCCCTGGATCAAGTAGAGGTATCCCATGGTTATCTGGTTATTGGTGGGTTTCGCCGCAGCGATTGCACTGGCGTATCGACAAGCCGCCGCCACCCTGTGGCTGGGCGCTGGCCTGGTATGGCTGGCGGCCGGTTATCTGTTTAACGCAGTAGCCGCATTCGGTATCACCGTCGCGGCGGTGCTGGTGCTGCTCCCGGCCGTGGTGCTGGCGATCAAACCCCTGCGCCGTGTGCTGTTGACCAACAAGGCCCTGGGGCTGTTTCGTACGATCATGCCGGCGATGTCCGACACCGAACGTGCGGCGATTGAATCCGGCACCGTGTGGTGGGACGCCGAGCTGTTCAGCGGCAAGCCTGACTGGCAGCGCCTGTTGCAAGCCGCACCGGCCAGCCTGAGTGCCGAAGAGCAGGCGTTCCTCGACAACGAAGTGGAAACCCTGTGCGACATCGCCAATGACTGGGAAACCACTCAGGTGTGGCAGGACATGTCTCCCGAGGGCTGGCAGTACACCAAGGACGCGGGCTTTCTTGGCATGATCATTCCCAAGCAGTACGGCGGCAAGGGCTTCTCCCACTATGCGCACTCCCAGGTGGTGATGAAGTTGTCGACCCGCTGCTCGGCGGCGGCCATTTCGGTGATGGTGCCCAACTCCCTGGGCCCCGCCGAACTATTGCTGCATTACGGCACCGACGCCCAGCGCAACTACTACCTGCCGCGTCTGGCGCGGGGCGAGGACATCCCGTGCTTTGCGCTGACCAGCCCGTATGCCGGCTCCGACGCCGGCGCAATTCCCGACGTGGGCATCGTGTGCAAAGGCCTGCACGAAGGTGAGCAGGTGCTGGGGTTCAAGGTGACCTGGGACAAGCGCTACATCACCCTCGGCCCGATTGCCACGGTGCTGGGCCTGGCGTTCCGTGCCGAAGACCCGGACGGGCTGCTCGGTGCCGCCGGTTCCCTGGGGATTACCTGCGCGTTGATTCCCACCTCCCATCCGGGCGTGAACAGCGGTCGGCGCCATTGGCCGTTGAACGCGGTGTTCCAGAACGGCCCGACCACCGGCAAGGATGTGTTCATTCCGTTGGAGTGGGTGATCGGCGGCCGTGAACAAGTCGGCAACGGCTGGCGCATGCTGATGGAATGCCTGGCGGCGGGCAGGGCGATTTCGCTGCCGTCTGCCAACGTCGGCCTGGGCAAAGTCGCCGTCCGTGGCACCACTGCCTACGCGGCGATGCGCAAGCAGTTCGGCCTGCCCATCGGCAAGTTCGAAGGGGTGCAGGCGCCCCTGGCGCGCATGGCCGGGCACCTGTATGCCTGTGACGCGGTGCGCAAGGTGTCGGTGGCGTCCCTGGATGCCGGTGAGAAACCTTCGGTGATCTCGGCCATTGCCAAATACCACGTCACCGAGCGCGCCCGCATGATCGTCAACGATGGCATGGACATCGTCGCCGGCAAGGGCATATGCATGGGGCCCAACAATTTCCTGGCCCGTGCCTATCAGCAAAGCCCCATCGCCATCACGGTGGAAGGCGCGAACATCATGACCCGCTGCCTGATCATCTACGGCCAGGGCCTGATCCGCTGCCATCCCTATGTGTTCCGCGAGATGGAAGCGGCGCGCCAGCCGGATCGGCGCAAGGCACTGGAGGCGTTCGACAGTGCGATGTTCGGCCATGTGAGCTTTGTATTGGCCAACACCGTGCGTGCGGCGGTGCATGCATTGACCGGTGGCCGGTTGCTGTCTGCCCCGGCCAAGACCGACCCGGCGCTGGCGTCCTACTATCGTCAGGCCAATCGCCTGTCGGTGGTGCTGGCGCTGGTCTCGGACATTTCCATGGGCGTGCTGGGCGGTGCCCTCAAGCGCAAGGAAAGCATCACCGGGCGCCTGGGCGATATTCTTTCGCAGCTCTACATCCTGTCCTGCGTGCTCAAGCGCTTCGAGGATGACGGTCGGCCCCAGGCGGACCTGCCGCTGGTGCATTGGGCGGCCCAGGATGCCTTGCTGCGCGCCCATGAAGCCCTGGCTGAAGTGCTCGACAATTACCCCTCGAAAGTCGCTGCCGGGGTGCTGCGCGGTTTGAGCTTTCCGTTCGGCATTCCCTTGCATAAGCCGTCGGATCGCCTGTTGGCCCAGGTCGCCGATGTGGTGCAGGTCCCCGGCGAGACCCGCGACCGGCTGCTGGCCAATTCCTACATCCCCCGGCCGGAAATCGACAAGCTGGCCTATGGCGAGCTGGGACTGCGCCTGTTGCCCCAGGTTGAGCTGATCGAGGCACGGCTCAAGCCCGCCATCAAGCAAGGCCTGCTTGAGCCGATGCCGATTTCCGCCGTGGCCTTTACCGACTGGCGCGTCAAGGCGCGGGCGCTGGATTTGATCAGCGACGACGAAGAGGCCTTGCTCGCACGCTATGTGGAATACGCCGACCACGCTATCCAGGTCGACGACTTCCCGCAGGACTTCGGTTTGCTGGAGGCCCTGCAACAGCGCAAGCAAGCATTGGAGCCCGCCGCCAAGCGTCGCGCCAGCCAAAGCGAAAATGCGTCGGTCAATTAATCCAAATGCGGTCCCAATGTGGGAGGGGGCTTGCCCCCGATGGCGGTCTGACAGGTGCATCTGTGTGGGCAGACACACCGCTATCGGGGGCAAGCCCCCTCCCACAGGTGACCGGGTTTCCACGGCAGGATTGTGTTGTGAATGGATCTATCTATGAGTGACAGCTACCTTTCTTTCGTCAATTCCCCCTGGGGCCGTCGTCTGGCCCAGGCCGTCGGCTTGCCGCAACCTCTGCCCCTGCAGCGCCACCGCAGTGGCCAGCAGGGGCTGGCCAACCCGGTGATCCTCGCCGGGGCAGGGCGCCTGGCGGAGCAGGTGCAACGCATCTTCATCAGCACCGATACCGTCGCCGCCAGCCCGGCCACTCTCAGGGCGCCGTCCACGGTGAAGGTGCAGGGCGCGGTTTTCGATGCCACCGGCGTGACCGACCCGCAGCACCTGGACGAGCTCTACCGGTTCTTTCACGCCAATGCCAAGCGCCTGGGCCAACACGCGCGCGTGGTGGTACTCGGCACTGCGCCGGAACACTGCCAGGACTTGCCCCAGGCCGTCGCCCAGCGCGCGCTCGAAGGGTTGGCGCGCTCGCTGGCCAAGGAGCTGCGCCGGGCAATTACCGTGCAATTGATCTACGTGGCGCCCGGCGCCGAAGACGCGCTGGACAGCAGCCTGCGCTTCTTTCTGTCGCGTCGTTCGGCCTATGTGTCGGGGCAAGTGGTACGCCTGGAAAAACCGCTGGACGACGCGCTGAGTGTTAATTGGGACAAGCCGTTCGCCGGCCGGCGCGCCCTGGTCACCGGTGCCTCGCGGGGCATCGGCCTGGCCATTGCCCAGGTGTTGGCGCGCGACGGTGCCCATGTGGTGTGTGTCGACGTGCCCCAGGCCCACCTGGCGCTGCAACAGGCCGCCGACAGCGTGAACGGCTCGGCGCTGCCCCTGGACATTACCGCCGCGGATGCCGCTGCGTTATTGCAGGCGCATGTCGGCCAGTACGGCGCCTTCGATGTGGTGGTGCACAACGCCGGGATTACCCGCGACAAGACCATCGCCAAAATGACCGAAGTTGCCTGGCGCAGTGTGCTGGCGGTCAACCTTGAAGCGCCGTTGCAGCTCAGTCAGGCGCTGCTGGATAACCAGGGCCTGAACCCTGGCGGGCGCATCGTGTGCGTGTCGTCGATTTCCGGGATTGCCGGCAACCTCGGGCAGAGCAACTACGCCACCTCCAAGGCCGGCGTGATCGGCCTGGTGCAGGGCCTGGCCCCGCAGGCGGCGGCGCGCCAGGTAACGGTGAATGCGGTGGCGCCAGGCTTTATCGAAACGCAGATGACCGCGAAAATTCCGCTGATGATCCGTGAAGCCGGGCGGCGCATGAATTCCCTGTCCCAGGGCGGGCAACCAATCGACGTGGCCGAGACCATCGCCTGGCTGGCCCATCCCGGCTCGGGTGGAATCACTGGCCAGGTAGTGCGGGTGTGCGGCCAAAGCCTGCTGGGAGCCTGAGTCATGGACTATGTAACGCAGATTATCGACCCGCCGCCCTCGCGCACCCAACTGTTGCTCGACGGCGTGCGCGGCTTGCGCAAGCCCAAGCCCGACGCCGCGCCGCCATTGCCCAGGGAGCGCCTGGTGCGGCCGGCGGTGGAATTGTCAGGCGCCGCCATCACCGCTTATGGCCGCGCCTGTGGCTTTCGCCGCGAGCAGGGCGTGCCGCTGTCCTATCCCCATGTGCTGGCGTTCCCGCTGCACTTGATGCTGCTGACCCGCCCCAGCTTTCCGTACCCGGCCAGCGGCATGGTGCACCTGGCCAATCGCATTCGCCAGCATCAACGCTTGCATGAAGGTCAGGCGCTGCGCCTGGAAGTGTTTTGCGAGCGTTGGGTCGCTCATCCCAAGGGGCAGGCGTTGAGCATCGCCACCCGTGCCTACGCTGAAGAAGCCCTGGTGTGGGAAAGCGACAGCCTGTACCTGCGCCGCGAGGTGAAAAATCCCGTCGGGGAGCTGTGGGCGGATGCACTGCCGTTGCAGGAAGAGGGGTTGCTGCGCACCCAGCGCTGGGTCTTGCCCGCCGACCTGGGGCGCCGCTTTGCCAAGGTCTCGGGAGACTTCAATCCGATCCATACATCGGTCATGGGCGCGAAGATCTTCGGCTTTCGCCGCGCCATCGCCCACGGCATGTGGACCTTGGGTCGGGCGCTGGCTGCCCAGCAGCCACCGGGTGGCCTGGACCGCGCCGAAGCCCATTGCGATTTCAAGTTGCCGATCTTCCTGCCCGGCCAGGTCGCCCTGTGGAGTCACCCTGTGACCGGCCCGCTGCGCGAGTTCGAAGTGCGCAGTGTCGCCGGCGACAAACCGCATATGCGCGGGTTGTTTATGTGGGATCAATCGCCTGGAATGAGAGCCTTGCATGAGTGAATACAGCTTCAATCCGCCCCCGAGCCGACGCGTGGCGATCATTGGCGGTAATCGCCTGCCGTTCGCCCGTTCCAACACCGTCTATGCCCATGAGACCAATCAGGACTTGCTGGTGGCCGCACTGCAGGGCCTGGTCGACCGCTACAATCTGCACGGCCAGTGCCTGGGTGAGTTCGCCGCCGGTGCGGTGATCAAGCATTCGCGCGATTTCAACCTGGCCCGTGAGTCACTGCTGTCGACCACATTGTCCGCGCAGACGCCCGCCTACGATGTGCAGCAAGCCTGCGGCACGGGCCTGGAAGCCGCGTTGCTGGTGGCCAATAAAATCGCCCTCGGCCAGATTGAAGTGGGCATCGCCGGGGGCGCGGATACCACCTCCGACGCGCCCATCGGCATCAATGAATCCCTGCGCCACACCTTGCTCCAGGCCAATCGGGCCAAGGGCCTGGGCGATAAACTCAAGACCCTGTTGAAGGTGCGTCCGTCGATGTTGTTCAAGCCGTTGCTGCCGCGCAATGGCGAGCCACGCACCGGCCTGTCCATGGGCGAGCACTGCGAAGAAATGGCCAAGCGTTGGCAGATCAAGCGCCTGGCCCAGGATGAGTTGACCCTTGCCAGTCATCAACGCCTCGACGCGGCCTATCAGCGCGGTTTCTTCGACGACCTGATCAGCCCCCATCGGGGCCTCGCACGGGACAACAACCTGCGTGCCGACATCAGCCTGGAAAAACTCGCCGGCCTGGCACCGGCCTTCGACCGCCACAACGGCACGCTCACCGCCGGCAACTCGACGCCCCTGACCGACGGTGCCTCGGTGGTGCTGCTCGCCAGTGAAGACTGGGCCGCGGCCAATGGCTGGCCGGTGCTGGCCTACCTGCGCACCGGCGAAACGGCGGCGGTGAATTTCGTCGACGGCACCGAAGGCCTGTTGATGGCCCCGGCCTACGCCGTACCGCGCATGCTCAAACGCGAAGGCCTGGGCTTTGCCGACTTTGATTTCTTCGAGATCCACGAAGCCTTCGCCGCCCAGGTGCTGTGCACGCTCAAGGCCTGGGAAGACCCGGACTACTGCCGCGAGCGTTTGGGCCTGGACACGCCGCTGGGCGCTATCGACCGCAGCAAAATGAACGTCAACGGCGGCTCGCTGGGTTGCGGCCATCCGTTTGCCGCCACCGGCGGCCGGCAACTGGCGGCGCTGGCCAAGGCCATCCATGAGCGCGGTGGCGGTCGCGGGTTGATCTCGATCTGTGCGGCGGGCGGGTTGGGTATCACCGCCATCGTCGAAAAGTAGCCTCATCCACAACAACAATAAGGACACTGCCATGAACGCCATCAGCCTGGAACAGACCGAACGCATCTGGTTGAACGCCTACCTGCCCGGCGTGCCGGCGGACATCGATGCGGCCATCGAGGATTACCCCTCATTGCGCGAAGTGTTCCTGGAGCACCTGGAAAAATTCCGCGAGCGCGTGGCCTATGTCAGCATCGGCACGCCAATGACCTATGCCGATTGGAACACCCAAGGCCACGCCTTCGCCGCCTGGCTGCAGGGTCAGGGGGTGAAGAAGGGCGACCGTGTCGCGCTGATGATGCCCAATTGCTTGCAGTACCCGATCTGCCTGCTGGGCACGATCCTGGCCGGCGCGGTGGTGGTCAACGTCAATCCGTTGTACACCGCCCATGAACTCAAGCACCTGCTCAAGGACAGCGGCGCCGAGACCGTGGTGATCTTCGAAAACTTCGCCCACACCCTGGAAAAAGTCGTGTCCGGCAGCAGCGTCAAGCGCGTGGTGGTGGCGGCCATCGGCGACCTGCTCGGTACCTTCAAGGGCGCGGCGATGAACTTCATCCTGCGCAGCGTGCAAAAGCAGGTGCCTGCTTTCAGGTTGCAAGGTTCTGTGCGTTTCAACCAAGTGCTCAAGCAGGGGCGGGCGCTGACGTACCTGCCGGTCAGTCTGGACCGCGATGAGCTGGCCTTCCTGCAATACACCGGCGGCACCACCGGCGATGCCAAGGGCGTGATGCTCAGCCATCGCAATATCATCGCCAACCTGTTGCAAGCCAAGGCCTGGGTCGGCGACCAACTGGACCAGGACAAGCAGGAAACCAACGTGACCCTGCTGCCGCTGTACCACATCTTTTCCCTGACGGTGAACTGCCTGATGTTCATGTGCCTGGGTGGGCGCAATATCCTCATCGCCAATCCCCGGGACGTGAAACGGGTGCAGATGATCCTGCGCAAGGAGCGCTTCAACGGGATTGCCGGGGTCAACACGCTGTTTAACGGTTTGCTGGAGAACAAGGAATTCTGTGCGCGGGACTTTTCCGACCTGCGCCTGGTGATCGCCGGAGGCATGGCCACCCACACGGCGGTGGCCAAGCGTTGGAAAGAAGTCACCGGGCTGCCGATCGTTGAAGGCTATGGGCTGACCGAGTGTTCACCGGTGGTGAGCATCAGCCCCATCGACATTCATCGTATGCGCGAAATGGCGTTTACCGGCAGCATCGGCGTGCCGTTGCCGTCGACCTGGGTGCGCTTCATGCGTGAAGACGGTGAACTGGCCGAAATCGGCGAGCCGGGCGAATTGCAGGTGCGCGGGCCGCAAGTGATGCAGGGCTACTGGAAGCGCCCGAAGGAAACCGCCGAAGTGCTGGACGCCGACGGCTGGTTGTCCACCGGTGATATCGGGGTGATGGATGAACGCGGTTACATTCGCCTGGTGGACCGCAAGAAAGACATGATCCTGGTCTCGGGCTTCAACGTGTACCCCAATGAAATCGAAGATGTGGTGGCGATGCACCCAGGGGTGGCGGAAGTAGCGGCGATTGGCGTGGAAGATGGCGTGACCGGCGAGCGGGTCAAGATCATCGTGGTACGCAAGGACCCCAAGCTGACCCAGGAGCAGATCCTCGCCCACTGCCGGGAATACCTGACCGGGTACAAAGTGCCCAGGTATGTGGAGTTTCGCACCACGGAGTTACCCAAAACCACCGTCGGCAAGGTGCTACGCCGAGCCCTGCGCTGATAGTGAAGGTAACGCAGACCAAATGTGGGAGGGGGCTTGCCCTGATGTCTGTAGGAGCGAGCTTGCTCGCGAAAAACATCAACGATAACGCGTGCTTTCTGAATGAACGCGGTGCCTGTGAGTTTTTCGCGAGCAAGCTCGCTCCTACAGTATTAGGGCAAGCCCCCTCCCACATTTAGATCGAGTTCACTTGGACCCAGCGTTCTTCTTTGGACGCCATCCGAATCGCCGTCGCCAACCGCTCCACCGCCCACGCCGCCTCAAAATCAGTGCCATCGCCGCCTTGCCCCGCCAGCGCCATGATCAGCTCCTGTACCTCCAATGTCTTAAGCTCGTTGTAACCCAACTGATGCCCCGCCGCCGGGCTGAACGCGGCATAACCGGGCAGGGTGGGGCCGGCGAGCAGACGCTGGAAACCGTCCTGGCCGACGCGGCACAGGCGCAATTCGTTCAAGCGCTCCTGATCGAACGCGAGCGTGCCCAGGGTGCCGCTGATTTCGAAACTCAGGTGGTTTTTGTAGCCGTGCTTGAGCCAACTGCTGCTGACCGTGCCGCGCGCGCCGTTGGCAAAGCGCAGCAGGGCGTGCACCTGGTCATCCACGGCGATGGATTTCAGCTCGAGGCTGCCTTTGAAGGCCGGCCGTTGCGCGTGGACGGTCTGGGTATCGGCGCACACGCTGACCACTTCGCCCACCAGATAATGGGCCATCGACAGCAAATGGCTGCCGAGGTCCGCCAGCGCGCCGCCTGCGTGTTCCACCTCACAGCGCCATGACCAGGGCGAGGCCGGATCGGCCATGAAGTCTTCGCTGAACTCGCCCTGGAAACTGATGATCTCGCCCAGCTCGCCGCGGGCAATCATCTGTCGCGCCAGTACGATCATCGGGTTGTGCTGGTAGTTGTAGCCGACGCGCGTCACCACCCCTGCCGCGCTGGCCGCGCGACGCATCGCATCGGCCTGTTCCAGGCTGACCGCCAGCGGCTTCTCGCAATACACCGCCTTGCCCGCCGCAATCGCGGCCATGGCCATGGGGTAATGCAGGTGGTTGGGCGTGGTGATGGCCACCACATCGACCCTGGGGTCGTCGATCAGCGCCTGCCAGTCGACATGGGCCTGGGCAAACCCCCAGGCACTGGCGCAGCGTTGCGCACGCTCAGCGTCGGCATCGGCCAGCGCCGCCAGTGCAAGCGTGACCGGCAGTTCGAAGACCGCCCGGGCGTTGTTGAACGCCAGCGCGTGGGCGCGCCCCATGAAGCCTGTGCCGATCAAGCCGATTCCGAGTTCACGCATCGCCGTGGTCCTTTGGATTATTATTTTCAGGAAGGGCATTAATGGAATAAATATTCTCAAAATTCAATAGATGGAATAAAAATTCATTTGATGTGCGAATCATCATTTCAGCTGATGCAGGGATATTCAGCTTGTGGCCAAATGCCGTCAGTTAACAAAAGATAACGTAGCGCCGATTGTCAGACGATTCGAAAGCCCGATAGGATGGCCCGTGCTTGCCCCAGGCGCTCTAGATTGCAGGTTTCAGAGCCCTGCGCCAGGCGACACGACCTAACAATAATAAATGGGAGAAAGGTCTATGAGTGAGCCTGTCATGGGTTGGGTTGTTTGCCGCCCACGCGCCGCACGCAAGCTTGCGTTGCTGGCCACAGCGCTCTCGCTGTTTGGGGCCGTCGCATTGCCGACGGTCGTCCAGGCCGCCAGCGATACCACTTTTGCGATTGAATCCCCCAAGGCCGCCAAAGGCCTGATGATCGATGTCGTGCATGCCGGCCAGCGCCTGGTGGCGGTGGGTGATCGCGGGCACATCCTCTATTCCGATGACCAGGGCAGCACCTGGGCCCAGGCCAAAGTCCCCACCCGGCAACTGCTCACGGCGGTGTTTTTCGTCGATGCCAAGCACGGCTGGGCGGTTGGCCATGATGCGCAGATCCTGGCCAGCAGCGACGGTGGCGCCAGCTGGACCCAGCAATACCAGGACCTCAAGCGCGAAGCGCCGCTGCTCGACGTGTGGTTCAACGATGCCAATCACGGCCTGGCCGTAGGCGCCTACGGGGCGCTGATCGAGACCACCGATGGCGGCGAGACCTGGGAAGACGTCAGCGACCGTCTCGACAACGAAGACCAGTTCCACCTCAATGCGATTGCCTCGATCAAGGACGCCGGCCTGTTTATCGTGGGGGAGCAGGGCAGCATGTTCCGCTCCAGCGATGACGGCCAGACCTGGGAAAAACTCGAAGGCCCCTACGAGGGCTCGTTGTTTGGCGTGATCGGCACCGCTCAGCCGCGCACCCTGCTGGCCTACGGCCTGCGCGGCAACCTTTACCGTTCCACCGACTTTGGCGGCACCTGGGCGCCGGTCGAGTTGAATGCCGCCCGTGGCGCCCTCGAATTCGGGCTGTCGGGGGCGACCTTGCTCGATGACGGTTCCATCGTCGTGGTGGGCAATGGCGGCAGCGTGGTGGTCAGCCACGACGATGGCCAGACCTTCAGCGTATTCAACCGCCCGGACCGGATTTCGCTTTCAGCGGTGACGGCGGCAGGCAATGGCAACTTGATTCTGGTCGGGCAGGGCGGCGTTCGCGTCGCGACAGCTGCTGGCGCCGAACCGACGAAACAATAAGAAAAAGGCGGGAAGCATGAGCAGTCATCACAACGATAAAGCGACCTTTCTTGAGCGCCTGATTTTCAACAATCGCCCGGCAGTGATCCTCATTTGCCTGCTGGTGAGTGTCTTCCTGTTCTGGCAGGCGACGTTGATTCGCCCCTCCACCAGCTTTGAAAAAATGATCCCCCTCAAGCACCCCTTCATCGAAAAGATGATGGAGCACCGCAATGACCTGGCCAACCTGGGCAATACCGTGCGCATTTCGGTCGAGGCCAAGGATGGCGACATCTTCACCCAGTCATACATGGAGACCCTAAGGCAGATCAACGACGAGGTGTTCTACATCTCCGGCGTCGACCGCTCGGGCCTCAAGTCGCTGTGGAGCCCCAGCGTACGCTGGACCGAAGTGACCGAGGAAGGCTTCGCCGGCGGTGAGGTGATCCCGCAGAGCTACAACGGCTCGCCGCAAAGCCTCGATCAACTGCGCAACAACGTGCTCAAGTCCGGCCAGGTCGGGCGCCTGGTCGCTAACGATTTCAAGTCGAGCATCGTCGATATCCCGCTGCTGGAGTCCTACCCGGACCCCCAGGACCAGGGCAAGTTGCTGGCCCTGGACTATCGCAAGTTCTCCCATGAACTCGAAGACAAGATCCGCGACAAGTTCGAAGCCCAGAACCCCAACGTCAAGATCCACATTGTCGGCTTTGCGAAAAAGGTCGGCGACCTGATCGATGGCCTGGTGATGGTGGTGCTGTTCTTCGGCGTTGCGTTCGTCATCACCCTGATTCTGCTGCTGTGGTTCACCAATTGCCTGCGCAGCACCATTGCGGTGTTGAGCACGACACTGGTGGCGGTGGTCTGGCAACTGGGGCTGATGCACTTCTTCGGTTTTGGGCTGGACCCGTATTCGATGCTGGTGCCGTTCCTGATCTTCGCCATCGGCATCTCCCATGGCGTGCAGAAGATCAACGGCATTGCCCTGCAATCCAGCGAGGCGGACAACGCCTTGACCGCAGCCCGGCGCACCTTCCGGCAACTGTTCCTGCCGGGGATGATCGCGATCCTCGCTGACGCCGTGGGCTTTATCACGCTGCTGATCATCGACATCGGCGTGATCCGCGAACTGGCCATCGGCGCGTCCATCGGCGTGGCGGTGATCGTGTTCACCAACCTGATTCTGCTGCCGGTGGCGATTTCCTATGCGGGCATCAGCAACCGCGCCATCGAACGCAGTAAAAAGGACGCACACCGCGATCATCCGTTCTGGCGCCTGCTGTCGAAATTCGCCAGCGCCAAAGTCGCCCCGGTATCGATCCTGCTGGCCCTGGTCGCCTTTGGCGGCGGCCTCTGGTACAGCCAGAACCTGAAGATCGGCGACCTCGACCAGGGCGCGCCGGAACTGCGCCCGGATTCGCGCTACAACAAAGACAACAACTTCATCATCAGCAACTACTCCACCAGCTCCGACGTGCTGGTGGTGATGGTCAAGACCAAGGCTGAAGGCTGCTCGCGCTATGAAGCCATGGCGCCCATCGACCAGTTGATGTGGAAGATGCAGAACACCGAGGGCGTGCAGTCGGCGATCTCGCTGGTGACCGTGTCCAAGCAGATGATCAAGGGCATGAACGAGGGCAACCTGAAATGGGAAACCCTGTCGCGCAACCCGGACGTGCTGAACAACTCCATCGCCCGCGCCGATGGCCTGTACAACAACAATTGCTCGCTGGCGCCGGTGCTGGTGTTCCTCAACGACCACAAGGCCGAGACCCTGGACCGTGCGGTGCACGCGGTGCAGGACTTCGCCAGGGAGAACAACAAGGACGGCCTGGAATTCATCCTCGCCGCCGGTAACGCCGGGATCGAGGCGGCCACCAACGAGGTGATCAAGGAGTCGGAGCTGATCATCCTCATCCTGGTGTACCTGTGCGTGGCGACCATGTGCATGATCACCTTCCGTTCCTGGGCGGCGACCCTGTGCATCGTGCTGCCGCTGGTACTGACCTCGGTGCTGGGCAACGCGCTGATGGCGTTCATGGGCATCGGCGTCAAGGTCGCGACCTTGCCGGTGGTGGCCCTGGGTGTCGGCATCGGCGTGGATTACGGCATCTACATCTACAGCCGCCTGGAAAGCTTCCTGCGCGCCGGCCTGCCGCTGCAAGAGGCGTATTACCAGACGCTCAAGTCCACCGGTAAAGCCGTGCTGTTCACCGGTCTGTGCCTGGCCATCGGCGTGTGCACCTGGATCTTCTCGGCGATCAAGTTCCAGGCCGATATGGGCCTGATGCTGACCTTCATGCTGCTGTGGAACATGTTCGGCGCGTTGTGGCTGCTGCCGGCACTGGCACGGTTCCTGATCAAGCCCGAGAAGCTGGCAGGGCAGAAGGGCAACTCGTTGTTTGCGCACTAAGTGTAGGAGCGAGGGGGACGCCTAGTTCTTGCTCGCGAAAAACGTCAACGATAACGCATGCATTCTGGATAAATGCGCTGTCTGTGAGTTCTTCGCGAGCAAGCTCGCTCCTACATTATTGCTTTGGGCTATCATTGCGACCTTCCTCGTAAATGATTGACTGCCATGACTGCCGACACTCTGACCACCGCCCTTGCCACCAGCGACATGCTGATCATCAACGGGCTGCACGCCTTCGACTTCACGCTGGACCGGCAGTTGCTGATCGAAAGCATGGACGGTCGGGAACTCAAGCGGTGGACCTTCAGTCCAGAACAACTGGAGGCGGCGACCTTTGATGACAGCCTGCAAAGCTGGGTGCTGTGTAACGACGACGGTGAACACCGTCTGGTCTGCCTGAGCGCCATCCAGGGCGACAACAATAACGATGAGGACGAAGCAGATGATGCGTAAATTCTGGCCCCTGTTGATGGCCGGCAGTGTCGGCGCGATGTCGGTGCAGGCTGCACCGGCCGACACCTATGAACTGCTGGTCGGCAGCTATACCGCCGGCAGCAGCGAGGGGATCTACCGCCTGCAATTCGACAGCCGTACCGGGCAGTTCAGCGGCAAGCCGGTGCTGGCGGCGAAAACCGCCAACCCGTCCTGGCTGACGCTTTCCAAAGACCAGAAGCAGCTGTTTGTTGTCAACGAAAACGGTCCGGGCCAGGACGATGTGGTCGGTCGCGTCAGCAGCTACCGTATCGATCCGCAGAATTATCAGCTCACCCTGATCAATCAGGTGCAGAGCCTGGGCAATGAGCCGACTCATTCCAGCGTGGCCGCCGACGGGCGTTATCTGTTTGTCGCCAACTATTCGGTGGTGGAAGACCCGGGCGGCAGCCTGGCGATTTTGCCGCTGGACACCGACGGCAAGCTGTCGGCCCCGGTGCAGTTGAGCGGGCACCCGGCCAGCGGTGTGAACCCTGAACGCCAGGCTTCCAACCACGTGCATTCGGTGGTGTCGTCGCCGGACGGCAAGTATGTATTCGTGCAGGACCTGGGTGCGGACAAAGTGTTTGCCTACCGCTACGACCCCAAGGCCAACCACGAACTGCCGCTGACCCCGGCCGAGCCTGCCGCCGTGCAACTGCCACCGGGCAGCGGCCCGCGCCACTTGCTGTTCAGCGCCGATGGCAAGCATGCCTGGCTGACCACCGAGATGAGCGCCCAGGTGGCGGTCTTCGACTACAACGATGGCAAGCTTGCGCAAACCCAGTTGGTGGATTTCGCCGCCGGCCAGCCGGTGTCCGATAAAGCCGGCGCTGCGCTGCACGCCTCCAGCGACGGCAAGTTCCTCTACGTCAGCAACCGTGGTACGGCCAATCAGCTTGTGGTGTTCAGCATCGACCCGGCCACCGCGCACCTCAAGGAAATCCAGCGCCGCTCGGTCGAAGGCGACCACCCGCGCGAGTTCAGCCTGGACCCGAGCGGCAAGTTCCTGCTGATCGCCAACCAGAAAAGCAATGAAATCGTGGTGGTTGAACGCGACCCCAAGACCGGCCTGCTGGGTAAAACCGTGCAGAAATTGCCGATCGATGCGCCCAGCGACCTCAAGTTCCTGGCGCGTCAATAAGCCACAGGCCCCGAACGCCGGGGCCTGACCTTCACTATTAATTTTATTGATGACGGCTACTGTTTCAAAGCATTTCTAAGCTTCAACCCTCGGGCGTAAGTTGGCTTCCAAGGCCTCCCGGCCACCAAAACCAACGCACACGAGGGTTACCGTCATGAACTTCAATCTCTTCTCGATCATCGCCGCTTCCGCCGTTTCCGCGACCGTTGCTCTGCCTGCGGCAGCCAGCGTGGACGTCACCGGCAAAAAATCCGGCACCACTGCCTATACCCAGAAGTACCTGCAACAAAGTGCCAACTTCTATGCCGCGCTGGATCACAAGACCCAGGGCTAACAAAGATCAACCTGTGGGAGGGGGCTTGCCCCCGATGGCAATGTGTCAGTCTGCTTATCTGTAGCTGACCCACCGCAATCGGGGGCAAGCCCCCTCCCACAGGTTGATTGATGTTGGTTTCAGGGTTTTGCCATCACTGCCATAAACAGCGGTGACTCCAGAATCCGCTGCAGCCATGCCTGAAGCCGTGGATACGGCGCCCCCGCAAACCATTCGCGATCCACATGAGCGAACTGCCGTACGAACGGCACAACGGCCGCGTCCGCCAGACTCATGCGCTCTGCAAGCAAGTAGTCATGGTCCCCCAGCAAGTCCTCCAGCATTTGCAGGAACACCTCACCCTCGGCCCGATAATGTTCCATTGCGTGCTCGGGGTAGCGCTCGGCGTACTTGTATCGATTCAAGTGATGTCTGAACACCTGGTCATTCTCGGCGATCAACGCCAGCACCGCAGGATCGCGTTGCAGCAGCCAATCCTCGGGATCGTGCTGCGCCAGGGCCCATTGCATGATCTCCAGGCTTTCCTCGATCACCCGGCCGTCAAGGCTCAACACCGGCACCGTGCCCTTGGGCGACAACGCCAGCATGTCGGCCGGTTTGGCCTTGAGGCTCACCTCGATGATCTCCACCGGTACGCCTGAATAGCGCAACGCCAACCGTGCGCGCATGGCATAGGGGCAGCGCCGGAACGAATACAGCAGCGCCGCGCTCACTTGACCTCCAGGGTGCTCAAGCCATTGCCCTGGCGCTTGACCTGGATCTGCACCGGGATGCGTTCGTGCATTTCCTGCACGTGGGAGATCACCGCCACCTTGCGCCCCTGGGCCTGCAAACCGTCCAGGGCGTCCATCGCCAGTTGCAGGGATTCGGGGTCGAGGCTGCCGAAACCTTCGTCGATAAACAGCGACTCGATCTTCAAGGTACTGGACGCCATCGACGCCAGGCCCAGGGCGAGCGCCAGGGAGACGAGGAAGGTTTCACCGCCCGACAGCGAGTGCACCGAACGCAGTTCGTCGCCCATCTCGGTGTCCATCACCAGCAGGCCAAGCATGCTGCCGCCGCGTTTAAGGCGGTAGCGGCGCACCAGTTGGCGCAATTGCACGTTGGCGTGGTGCACCAGCAGGTCGAGGTTGTAGGCCTGGGCGATTTTGCGGAACGTGTCGCCAGTGGCCGAACCGATCAGTGCATTCAGGCGGGCCCAACGCTGCCATTGGTCATAGGCCTTGGCGATCTGTTCGGCCAGGGCGTGATTGGCGTCCTGGCGCCGCTGGTCTTCGGCCTGGCGGGCGCGCAGTTCGGCGCAGTGTTTCTCGCCCTCGGCCAGTTGCTGGTTGAGCACGGCGAGGCTGTTGTCCAGCTGCTCGGCGTCCAGGTTGCCGTTGTGCAAGGCCTGATGTTCGGCCAGGCGCTGTTCGCGCTCCTGCAGCAAGACACCGGCTTGTTCAACGGCTTTTTCGCGGGTGTGCAACTGCTGGCGCAGGTCCGTGACCTGGGCCTCGTCGAAGGCCAGCAGGCGGGTCAGGCCTTGGTCATCCAGCTCGGGATGCGCGGCGCGCCACGCAGTGATGCGCGTGTCCAGGGCTTGTTGCTCCGTCTCGAGCGCTTGCTGACGTTCAAGCAGGGCCTTGAGATCGGCGACCAGTTGCACCAGTGCGGTGTGCACCGCGTGCAGTTCCTGGCTGGCGTCGGCTTCGCTTTGGCGCGCCTGGCTGACGGCCCGGTCCAACTGCTGTTGCCACTGTTCGGCGCTCTCGTGCGCACCGAGCAAGTCGCTGAGTTTGGCCTGGGCGTCGTGTTGCTGGGTGCAGAGCTGCGCGACCTGCAGATTCAGGGCTTCTGACTGCTGCTGGCGATGCTGCTGATGGGTCTGTTGTTTTTCGATGGCCTGCTGGCGCTCTTGCTGCTCGGCCAGTTCATCGCGCTGATGGCCCAGTTGCTCGAGACGCTGGCTGACCTGCTGGTCGAGTTGCATGAAGGTCGCCGCCGGCTCACTGCGCAAACCTTCCAGGGTGGCGGCGGGCAACAGGCTGGCGAAGCTGGCAAGCTCGGTGTCGAGGCGCTCGCGGTCACCGGCCAGGGCGCGCTGCTGGTCGAGCAACAATTGTCGGGCCTGCTGGCTCGCGTCCTGGGCGGCCTGCAATTGCTGCTGCAAACGCCCGGCGTTTTGTTGCAGGTTGAGCAGGGCGCCCTGGCGCTGTTCGTCCTGGGCGATGCTTTGCGTCAGTTGCGCCAGTTGCTGGGCCAGCCAGTCGGTGCGCTTGACCGCGTCCTGATGCAACAGCGTCGCGTACAGTGGGTGCGCTTCAAGGCTCGGCGCCAACGCCTGCTGCTGCAGCGCCAGCTGTTCCTGTTGCGCCAAAAATTCCTTTTGCTGGGCGATCAGCCCACCGACTTCGCCGCGTAGCTCGGTGAGTTTTTCCTTGAGGCGGTCGACGGCTTGCTGCGCTGTGGCCTCTTCGCTTTCATCGTGGCGACCCAGGCTCTGCAACAGCGCTTCGGGCTGGTGATAGGGATGTTCGTGGCTGCCGCAGACCGGGCAGGGCTGGCCATCCTGCAACTGTTCGCGCAGTTCCTCGACGCTGGCACTGCGGGCCAGGCGCTGGCGCTCCAGCAGTTGCTTGGTCACCGTCAGGGTTTGCTCGGCTACCGTCAGTTCGGCTTTGGTTTGCAGGCCGGTCTGGTTCAGTTGCTCGCGCTGCTGCGCCGCGTCGGCGAGTTTCTGCGCCAGGGTGCCGGCCTGGGTGTCGAGCTGCTGTTGACTGCCCCACAAGCGTGCGAGGTCTTCGAAAGCGCGTTGTTGCTTGCGATTGTCCTGCAGGAGGCTGGCGAGCAATTGAATTTGCTCGGCCACCGCGTGGGGTTCGGCGCCGGCCTCCTGGTACAGCAGGTCCAGGGCCTCGCGTTGCAGGGTAAATTGCTCGACGGCGGCGTTGACGCGCTGTTCAAGCTGCGGCAGTTCAGCCTCGCCCTGGTTCAGGCGATTGCCGATCATCATCAGTTGTTGCAGGCGGTCGCGGTAGGCCGTCCAGGCATCGCTCAGTGGCGCGAGGGTGGCGCTGCGCTCAAGTTCGGTGGCCAGGCTATGCAGGCGCTCGGCGACCTGGGCCTGTTTGTCCTGCAAGCCTGTGAGCAAGACGTGGCCTTCGTGGCAGGCGCTTTCGTGCTGCTGCTTTTCCTCGGTGCGCTTGGCCAGCTCTTTGGTCAAGTGGGTGAGGGTGGTCTGTTCTTCGAAGGCCTGGCGCAGCAAAGGCGCGGCGCTTGCCTGGTTCTGTTGGGCTTGGGCCAGGGCCGATTGGGCGGCGGCCTGCTGTTGTTGCGCCTGTTCCTGACGGCTGTGCAGCGCGGTTTGTTGCTCAAGGTGCTGTTGAATCTGCGCGGCGAGCGGGGCCAGCAATGCGTCGAGTTCAGCGCGACGCACGAAGTGATGGCGCTGCGGCGCGAGCTGGTCCAGGCGCGTCAGGTCCTGGCGCTGCTGGCCTTGGCTGTCCCACAGTTGTTGGGCTTGTTGCAGCTGCTCGGCGGCGCTTTGCCGGCGCTCCTGCCATTCGCGCAACTCCTTGAGCCAGGTGTGCTGCAACTCCAACTGCTTGAGTTGGGCCTGGTGGGTTTTGAGTTGCTGTTGTGCCTGACTCAGTTGTTGATCCAGCTCGGCGCGGGCTTCGGCAGCCAGAGGCACCACGCCGCTGGCCTGGTCCTGCAATTGTTTGTGCACGTCCCTGGCATCCTTGGCCTTGTCGAACGCACGGCGGCCCAGTTGGGTATACAGCGCGGTGTCGGTGAGCTTTTCCAGCAGTTCGCTGCGCTCGTTGTCGTTGGCCTTGAGAAAGGCGCTGAACTCGCTTTGCGCCAGCAGCACTGCGCGGGTGAATTGTTCGAAGTTCAGGCCCAGGGCCAGTTCCAGCTGGGTCTTGTATTCGGTTTTCTGACTGGCCAGCAGTTGCTCGCTGTCCAGGTCGATCAAGCTCTGGCGGCTGTTCTGCAACTTGCCGCTGGCCTTGTCGCGCGCGCGATTGGCTTCCCAGCGCGCACGGTAGCGGCGGCCGCTGACGCCGACGAAATCCACCTCGGCATAACCACCGCCGGTGCCCCGTCTGAGCAGGGTGCGCGGGTCGCCGATGGAAATGTCGCTGTCGGCATCCGGCATCTTGGCCTGGCCGGTATCGCCCAGGCGCGGCACCGCGCCAAACAGCGCCAGGCACAGCGCATCGAGCAGGGTGCTCTTGCCGGCGCCGGTCGGCCCGGTGATGGCGAACAGACCGGCACTGGCCAGCGGCTCGGCGGTGAAGTCGATCTCGAACGGTCCGGCCAGGGACGCGAGGTTTTTCAGGCGGATGGCGAGGATCTTCATGGCTGTTCGCCCTCCTGTTGCACTTCCTGGAGCAGCACGGCGAAGTCCTTCAAGGTCTGTTCATCCACTTCGCTGCCATAGCTGTCCTGCCAGGCGCGGCTGAACAATTCCTGGGGGGTGAGTTGGTCGAGTTCGACCAGGCGCTCTTCATCACTGCCTTCGCGCGGGCCATTGCCTGCGTATTCGGCGGCGATGCGCACCAGGCGCACGGCCTTGCCTTGCAGGGCATTTTCGATCTGCTGGCGCAGGTCCGGCTGCGGTTCGTCAAGGCGTACCCGGACTTCCAGCCATGGGTGACGTTGGGTTTCGGCCAGCAAATCCACATCGGGCAAGTCGGCCAGCTGTTTGAGGATATCTGCCAGAGGCGCGGCCTCCAGGCGTTGCAGATTGACCGAGCGCGGGATCGGCAGCGGTTCGACGCTGACCAGCCTTTCGCCCTGGAACGTCACGTCGAGCACCTGGTGCTTGTAGCCGATTTCGGAAAAAGACAGCGGAATCGGCGAACCGCTGTAGCGGATACGCTCTTCGCCATTCACCTTCTGCGGCTTGTGCAAATGGCCGAGGGCGACGTAGCCGACACTCCTATCGAAGAGTTTGGCCGGCAGCGCCTCGGCATTGCCGATGATCAGGCTGCGCTCGGAGTCTTCCGACACCGATCCCCCGGCCATGTGTGCATGGCTGATGGCAATCAGCGCCTGGCCCTTTTTGCGTTTGGCGTTGGCGGCGGCGATCAGCCATTCATGCACCTGGCCGATGCCCTGCAGGTAATCATCGCCCAACTGTGCGCCCGTGACTTCCGCCGGGCGCAGGAACGGCAGCGCCAGGCACCAGGCGGCGATCTTGCCTTTGGCATCCGGCAACGGGATCAACAGGCGTTCGGCATCCAACTGGCCATCATCGAGCCACAACACCCGGCCCAGGGCGTGGGTGCGCAGGCGGCGCATCAACGGTGCGGGCAATTCGATGCGCGACCCGGAGTCATGATTGCCGGCAATCATCACGATCGTCAGTGTCGGGTTTTGTTCGTGGGCGCTGATGATGAAGTCATACAGGCGCTCCTGTGCCTTGAGCGGCGGGTTGACCGTGTCGAAAATATCGCCGGCGATCAACAGCGCCTCCGGGCGGTGGGCCTTTAACTGGTCCAGCAGCCATTCGAGGAAACAGGCGTGTTCGAAGTCGCGTTCCTGGCCGTGCAGGTTTTGCCCAAGGTGCCAGTCGGAGGTGTGGAACAGACGCAAGGCGAACTCCGTGCAGAAGAGGAAAAGGAGGGGAGTTTACCTGTAAAAGCACACGGGGTGCCTGCGGGTAGCCCCGGACCCAGTGTGGGAGGGGGCTTGCCTCCTCCCACAGGGGATCGCGTTGTTTTATTGGGTATCCGTGCCCCAACAAAAAAATGCGCCCCTGAGGGCGCATTTCTTTGTTCGGTCAGCGATCGCCTGTCAGGCAGGCGCATTCCAGGCCCGATCACCGTGCTCGTCCTTGATGCGAGTCGGCAAGCCCATCACGTCCAGCGCTTTCAGGAACGGCTCGGCCGGCAGTTCCTCGACGTTGGCCATGTGTTTCACATCCCACTCACCACGCGCTACCAGCAGCGCGGCGGCGACCGGTGGCACGCCGGCGGTGTAGGAGATGCCCTGGCTGTCGGTCTCGGCGAAGGCTTCCTCGTGGTCGGCCACGTTGTAGATGAACATCTCGCGCGGCTGGCCATCCTTGGTGCCTTTGACCAGGTCACCGATGCAGGTCTTGCCGGTGTAGCCGGGGGCGAGCGAAGACGGGTCGGGCAGGACGGCCTTGACCACTTTCAACGGCACCACTTCCAGGCCTTCGGCGGTGGTGACCGGTTTCTCGGAGAGCAGGCCGAGGTTTTTCAGCACGGTGAACACATTTATGTAGTGTTCGCCGAAGCTCATCCAGAAGCGCACGTTGGGCACGTCGAGGTTTTTCGACAGTGAGTGCACTTCATCGTGGCCGGTGAGGTAGAGGTTCTGCGAGCCGACGACCGGCAGGTCGTCGGTGCGTTTGACTTCGAACATGGTGTTGCTGGTCCACTGGCTGTTCTGCCAGCTCCACACCTGTCCGGTGAACTCGCGGAAGTTGATTTCCGGGTCGAAATTGGTGGCGAAGTATTTGCCATGGGAGCCGGCATTGACGTCGAGGATGTCGATCGAATCAATGCGGTCGAAATGCTGTTGCTGCGCCAGCGCGGCGTACGCGTTGACGACACCCGGGTCGAAGCCCACGCCCAGGATGGCGGTGATGTTCTTCTGTTTGCATTCTTCCAGGTGGTTCCATTCGTAGTTGCCGTACCACGGCGGGGTCTCGCAGACCTTGCCCGGCTCTTCGTGAATGGCGGTGTCGAGGTACGCAACGCCCGTGTCGATGCAGGCACGCAGTACCGACATGTTGAGGAACGCGGAACCCACGTTGATGACGATCTGCGATTCAGTCTCGCGGATCAGGGCCTTGGTCGCTTCCACGTCCAGGGCGTTCAGCGCGAAGGCCTGGATGTCGGCGGGAACCTTGAGGCTACCCTTGGCCTTGACGCTGTCGATGATGGCCTGGCATTTGGAGATGTTGCGCGACGCGATAGCAATACGACCGAGTTCGTCGTTGTGCTGCGCGCACTTGTGGGCCACCACCTTGGCGACACCTCCTGCACCAATGATAAGAACGTTCTTTTTCAATTGCTTTATCTCTCCTTTATCCGCCAGCTTACGAAAGGCTGGACAGGTAGTCGTCGTAACCAAATTCACGAACCACTTCGACTGTACCGTCGAGTTGTTTCACTACGATGGACGGCATTTTCAGGCCGTTGAACCAGTTTTTCTTGACCATGGTGTAGCCCGCGGTGTCGATGAACGACAGCCGATCGCCGATGGCCAGCGGACGATCAAATTGGTACTCGCCGAAAATGTCCCCGGCCAGGCAGGATTTGCCGCACACCATGACGGTGTGTTCGCCTTCGCTTGGCGCCAGCTTAGCGTTGAGGCGATAGATCAGCAGGTCCAGCAAGTGGGCTTCGATGGAACTGTCGACCACGGCCAGGTTCTTGCCGTTGTAGAGCGTGTCGAGCACGGTGACTTCGAGCGACGCGCTGTTGGTGATCGCCGCTTCCCCCGGTTCCAGGTACACCTGCACGCCGTACTTCTCGGAGAATGCTTTCAAACGCGCGCAAAACGCTTCCAGCGCATAGCCTTCACCGGTGAAATGGATGCCGCCGCCGAGGCTGACCCACTGGACCTTGTGCAGCAGCGCGCCGAAGCGTTCTTCGATGGTGCCGAGCATTTTGTCGAACAGACTGAAATCGCCGTTCTCGCAGTTGTTGTGGAACATGAAACCGGAGATTTGCTCGATCACGCCTTCGATCTTCACCGGGTCCCATTCGCCCAGGCGGCTGAACGGACGCGCCGGGTCGGCCAGCAGGTAATCGGAGCTGCTCACTTGCGGGTTGACCCGCAGGCCGCGGGTCTTGCCCTCGGAGCGCTCGGCAAAGCGCTGCAGCTGGCTGATGGAGTTGAAGATGATCTTGTCGCAGTTGTCCAGCATCTCTTCGATTTCATCATCGGCCCAGGCCACGCTGTAGGCGTGCGCCTCACCTTCGAACTTCTGGCGGCCGAGCTTCAACTCATACAGCGACGACGAGGTGGTGCCGTCCATGTATTGCTGCATCAGGTCGAACACCGACCAGGTGGCAAAGCACTTGAGTGCCAGCAGAGCCTTGGCGCCGGACTGCTCGCGCACGTAGGCAATCTTCTGCATGTTGACCAGAAGCTTCTGTTTATCGATGAGGTAGTACGGCGTTTTGATCATTTTTGAGAGCCTGCGGCGGTGCCTGCCAAAAAAGGACACGCATTGTGCCCGCACTTGGAACAGATCGAAAGGTTAGTGGGCGGAATTTGCTGCGCCGGGTTTCGAGCATAGGCCCTGAGTATGACCGTCCATGGTTATACACCGACCTAGTGTGGGAGGGGGGTTGCCCCCGATGGCGGCCTCTGGGCCGACCAGGATGTTGGATTGGACCGAGTACATATCCGTTTCTGCGG
>NZ_CVTO01000144.1:1440-7767 GCF_900004715.1 Pseudomonas sp. 24 E 13 | reverse complement strand
TAACGGGGCGCCTGAGATCAAGATCAAAAGCGACTCGCTGCGCATCGTGGTTACGGGTGGGCGCGGCTGCGTTATGTAGGAGCGAGCTTGCTCGCGAAAAACTCACAGGCGCCGCGTTGATTCAGGAAGCACGCGTTATCGTTGACGTTTTTCGCGAGCAAGCTCGCTCCTACAGACGGCGGTGTACGCCACGATGCGAAGCGAGCCGCTCTTGCTCTTGCTTTTGATCTTAGGCGCCCCGTCAAACCACGCTGGCCGCAATTCGATATTGATGTGGGGGGTAAACCGGCAGGACGCCGGTTTAGCCGCCCCGCGCCATGGATGGCGCGTGGCGGCGGCCCCCCACATCAATGTCGGATTGCGGGCACACCGAGCATTAGCGAGGTGCCGAGTGGTGGGGCAAGAGCCCTTTTGGTTACTTTTGGGGCTCTTTTCCAAAAGTGACCCGCTGTAAAAGCGGAACCCTAAGTAGCCGTGACCGCAGCAACGGATATGTACTCAACCCAATCCACCATCCCGGCCGCCCCAGAGGCCGCCATCGGGGGCAAGCCCCCTCCCACATTGAGCGCGATGTGCAGTCGGGGCACTGACATCAAACCGTCATCTTTCCACCACCTTCCTGCCACATTCCCTCGCTAATGTCCTCGCCAATGAGATCGATCTCAAGCGAGCCCCAATGACTGACCTGAAAGACGTAGCACGCCTGGCTGGCGTGTCCCGCGCCACCGCCGCCCGCACTTTTGCTTCCCCGGACCAGGTGCGCCCGGTCACCCGTGAGCAGGTGTTCGCCGCCGCCCGTGAGTTGGGTTTCCGGCCGAACCTGCTGGGCCGGCAGTTGCGCCTGCAGACCACCCAACTGATCGGCGTCGTGGTGCCCAACCTGCTCAACCCGGTGTTCGCCGAGCAGTTCCAGGCCATGGAGCGCGCCGCGCGGTCTCGGGGCTACAGCCTGGTGCTGGCCACCACCGATTACAGCAGCGAGCGCGAAAGCACGGTGGTGGAAGAACTGTTGCGCCAGCGCGTCGACGGTCTGGTGCTGACGGTCACCGATGCCGAAAGCAATGCCGTGCTCAGCAGCCTGAACACCGAAAAGACACCCTTCGTGCTGGCCTACCATCAGCCGAGCAACCCCAACTACAGCGCGGTGTCGGTCGACAACCGCGCGGGCATGGCCCTGGCCACGCGTTATCTGCTGGACGCCGGGCACCGCCGGATCAGCATGGTCGCCGGCCCCGCGTTGCAGTCCGACCGTGCCCGTCTGCGGCATGCGGGGTATTGCGAGGCGATGGAAGCGTACGGTCTCAAGAGCCGCCCGGTGATCGAAATGCCGGCCCACACCCAGGCCGAGTTCACGGCGATCGCGCCGTTTCTCAAGAGCCCCGACGCGCCCACGGCGTTGGTGTGTTCCAACGACTTCCTGGCGATCAGCCTGATTGCCGAACTGCGCCGCAACGCCTGGAACGTGCCCGGGCAACTGTCTGTGATGGGCTTCGATGGCATCAGCCTCGGCACCCAGATGCACCCGACCCTGTGCAGCGTGGTGCAGCCCATTGCGCTGCTGGCCAGCACCGTGATTGACCAACTGCTGGCGCAAATCGCCGGCAACGCCCCGACGTCCCATTGCCTGCCTTGCCATATCCGGCCAGGCGAAAGTACCCAGCCCCATGAGGAGACCCTTGATGCGCGCACTCAGTAAAACCCTGGCAGCCCTGCTGCTGTGCGGTGCGGCCAGCCTGGCCCAGGCCGCCGACACTGCGATTTGCTACAACTGCCCGCCGGACTGGGCCGACTGGGGCACCCAGCTCAAGGCCATCGCCGCCAGCACCGGCGTGCAGGTGCCGCTGGACAACAAAAACTCCGGCCAGTCCCTGGCGCAGTTGGTGGCGGAAAAAGCCGCGCCGGTGGCCGACGTCGTTTACTACGGCGTGACCTTCGGCCTGCAGGCGCAAAAAGCCGAGGTGGTCGACACCTACAAACCCAAGGCCTGGGACCAGATTCCCGCCGGCCTGAAAGACCCCGCCGGCCATTGGTTCGCGATCCATTCCGGGACCCTGGGCATCATGGTCAACGTCGACGCACTCGGCGGTCTGCCGGTGCCGCAAAGCTGGGCCGACCTGCTCAAGCCTGAGTACAAAGGCATGGTCGGTTACCTCGATCCGTCCAGCGCCTTTGTCGGCTACGTGTCGGCGGTGGCGATCAACCGCGCCATGGGCGGTGACCTGGACAACTTCGCCCCGGCCATCGACTACTTTCGCAAACTGGCAAAAAACAGCCCCATCGTGCCCAAGCAGACCGCCTACGCACGGGTACTGTCCGGCGAGTTGCCGATCCTGGTCGACTACGACTTCAACGCCTACCGCGCCCGCTACAAAGACCAGGCCAATGTCGCCTTCGTGATTCCGCAGGAAGGCAGCATCAGCGTGCCCTACGTCATGAGTCTGGTCGCCAACGCGCCACACCGTGCGAACGCGGAAAAAGTCCTCGACTTCGTGCTCTCGGACGAGGGCCAGGCACTGTGGGCCAAGGCCTACCTGCGCCCGGTGCGGCCGATGAAAATGCCGGCGGACGTCGCCGCACAGTTCCTCCCGGACAGTGACTATGCCCGCGCCGGTGTCGTGGACTACGAAAAAATGGCCGCTGTGCAGGAAGCCTTCGCCGCCCGTTACCTGAACGAGGTCAAGTAAGTGGCGACATCGGCAAAACACGCCGCCTGGGCGCTGGCCCCGGCCTTCGCAGTGCTGCTCGCGTTCTGGCTGTTGCCGCTGGCGCACCTGATGGTGCTCGGCGCCGAAAGCCGCGATGGGAGCGGCAGCGGCTACTGGCAGGTGCTCAGCAGTGCGCAGTATTTGGGCAGCCTGGGGCAAACCCTGATCCTGGCAGGGATGGTGACGCTGGTCGCGCTGGTGATCGGCGGTATCAGCGGTGTCTTCCTCGCACGGCAACAGTTCTTCGGGCGCTCGGCGCTGGTGGCATTGCTCACGTTCCCGCTGGCGTTTCCCGGGGTGGTGGTGGGGTTCCTGGTGATCCTGCTGGCGGGGCGCCAGGGACTGTTTGCCGCCCTGGGCCTGCAACTGGCCGGTGAGCGCTGGATCTTTGCCTACTCGTTGGCAGGGCTGTTCGTGGGCTACCTGTACTTCTCGATTCCCCGGGTAATTCTGACGGTGATGGCTGCCTGCGAAAGCCTCGACCGCAGCCTGGAGGAGGCCGCGCATTCACTGGGGGCAGGGCACTGGCGCGTGGTCTGCGATGTGATCGTGCCGGGCCTGGCGCCGGCGCTGGCGTCGTGCGGTGCGATCTGTTTTGCCACGTCCATGGGCGCGTTCGGCACGGCGTTCACCCTGGGCACGCGCCTTAACGTCACGCCCGTGGCGATCTATAACGTGTTCACCAATTACGCCAACTTTGCCGTCGCCGCTGCGCTGTCGGTGGTGCTTGGCGCGGTGACCTGGGCCGTGCTGCTGCTCACGCGGCGCCTGGTGAAAAATTCGGGGACTGTGCTGTGAAGCGCTCATCGCTGTTTGTGCTGCAACTGCTGTTTACCCTGTTGGTGTGCGCCTTCATGTTGGTGCCGGTGCTGCTGTCGCTGCTGGCGGGGCTGACACGCAACTTCTTTGTCGGCGTTTCCAGCGGCTTGACCTTCGACTGGTTGATCCAGGTGTGGCAAGCCTATTCACCCACTGTGTGGCTCTCGCTGCAACTGGCCCTGGCCTGCGCGGTGTGCGTCTGCGTGATCGGTGTGCCGGCGGCCTATGCCCTGGTGCGCATGAACAACCGTTTCAGTCGCGCCTTCGAAGAACTGATGGTGTTGCCGGTGGCGATGCCAGGGTTGGCCAGTGCGTTGGCGCTGCTGCTGACGTACGGCCAGTTCGGCAGCTTTCGCAGCAGTTGGCTGTTCATCCTCGTCGGCCATGTGCTGTTCACCTTGCCGTTCCTGGTGCGCCCGGTGATGGCGGTGATGCAGCGCCAGCAACTGCCGGTATTGGAAGAAGCTGCCGCCAGCCTCGGTGCAGGTCCGATCAAGCGCTTTTTCAGCGTGGTTGTGCCCAATTGCCGGGCGGGGATTCTGGCCGGCGTACTGATGGTGGTCACCCTGAGCCTGGGTGAATTCAACCTGACCTGGATGCTCCACACGCCGATGACCAAGACCCTGCCGGTGGGCCTCGCCGACAGCTACGCCTCGGCGCGCCTGGAAATCGCCAGTGCCTACACCCTTATCTTCCTGCTGATGATCGTGCCGCTGTTGATTGCGCTGCAGGCCATCAGTGCCCGTTTGTCCCGTGGAGAGCGTCGATGACCGCTATTACTATTGGCCTGCAAGGCTGTCGCAAGGCGTTTGCCGACGGCACCGTGGCCGTGCATGACCTGGACCTGACCGTCGAAGGCGGCGAAACCCTGGCGATCCTCGGCCCGTCCGGCTGCGGCAAAACCACCACGTTGCGCTTGATCGCCGGCCTGGAACGCCCGGACGTGGGCCAGGTGTTTTTCGGTGATCAGGACGTGACTCGCCTGCCCATTGAGCGCCGCGATGTGGGCATGGTGTTTCAGAACTACGCGCTGTTTCCCAACCTGGATGTGGCCGGCAACATTGTCTACGGCTTGAAGATTCGAGGGATGGCGCCGCGAGAGCGCAACAAGCGCTGCGAAGAACTGCTTGAGTTGGTGGGCTTGCAGCAGCACGGCAAGCGCAGTATCCATGAACTCTCCGGCGGCCAGCGCCAGCGCGTCGCCCTGGCTCGCGCCCTGGCGCCACGCCCGAAAGTATTGCTGCTGGACGAACCGCTGGCGGCCCTCGACGCACAACTGCGCGAGCGCCTGCGCAGTGAGTTGAGCGAACTGCTGCGCGGCCTTGGCATCACCTCGGTGTTCGTCACCCACGACCAGGGCGAAGCCATGGCCCTGGGCGACCGTATCCTGGTGATGGAGCACGGACGCATCGCACAACTGGCCACCCCACGGGACATTTACCAGAAACCGGCCAATGCCTTTGTCGCAGGCTTTGTCGGCAACCTCAACGCCTTCGCCGTGAGCGGGTCGTCGCCCAAGGGCTTGAAAGTCTGCGGCGGCGAACTGCCGTGGCACGGCGCCGACCAGCCCGACACCCTGTATTGCCGCCCCGAACATCTGCGGGTGATGGAAAGCGAAGGGCACTTGCACGGGCGTCTGCTGGCGCAGTTCTTCCAGGGCGCGCAGAGCCGTTTGCTGGTGGACGTGGGCGGCCCGCAACCGTTGCTGGTCGACAGCAGCGACAACCAGCTGTACGTCGTCGGCGCGCCGATTGCCCTGGCGATTGCGCCGCACATGTTGTTCACCCTGAATGCGTGAGAATCCACTGTGAATCATCCGTTTCTCGTTGCACAGATCAGCGACCTGCACCTCAAGGCCGGCCAGCGCCTCACCTATGGCGTGGTTGACACCCTGGGCGCGCTGCGCCGCGCCGTCGATCACCTGAACGCCAGCCAACCACGGCCTGACATCGTGGTGATCAGCGGCGACCTCGTGGACTTTGGCCGCGCCGATGAGTACGCCGTGCTGCACCCTGAACTCGCGCGCCTGCACATGCCGTTCTATCTGGTACCCGGCAATCACGACGCGCGCGGGCCGTTGCTCGATGCGTTCGGCGATCATGCCTACTTGCCGTTATCGGCAGAGGGCCCGCTGGACTGGGTGGTAGACACGCATCCGCTACGCCTGATCGGCCTCGACTCCACCATTCCCGGCAGCCATGGCGGCCAGTTGCTGGACAGCCAATTGCACTGGCTCGATGAGCAACTGGCGCTGCGCCCGCAGGCGCCGACCTTGCTGATCCTGCATCACCCGCCGTTTATCAGCGGCATCGGCCATATGGACCGCGAACCCTTCATCAACGCCGCCGCCCTGGAGCGCGTGGTGGCACGCCACCCGCAGGTGGAGCGCCTGTTGTGCGGGCATCTGCATCGGCCGATGCAGCGCCGTTTCGGTGCCAGCCTCAGTTGTGTATGCCCCGGCACGTCCCACCAGATCGTGCTGGATTTGCAGGACGCGGCGCCCGCGCATTTCAACCTGGAGCCGCCGGGCTATCTGTTGCATCGCTGGGATGCGCAACAGGGTTTGATCAGCCATAACGGCGTGTTTGGGGATTATCCGGGGCCGTATCCGTTCTATGACGCGCATGGGTTGATTGACTGAGGTTTCGATTCCGCTGATGTAACAGCTCGGGTACGGCGCCGGACCTGTGGCGAGGGAGCTTGCTCCCGTGAGGGCCGGACAGCCGACGCGTTTCTACCTGACGCTCCGAGGTCCAAATGTGGGAGGGGGCTTGCCCCCGATGGCGGCCTCTGGGCCGACCAG